>NZ_CAPG01000004.1:0-26443 GCF_000321185.1 Bacillus sp. AP8 | reverse complement strand
GCATCTTGTTTTTTATTCGATTATTCTTTCAATTTCGCACCGATTTGTTCTTATATTACCTGGATTCAAACAAGTATTTCTTCATTTCAATATTCACCCTTGATATATGCTCCAATCTTCCTTTTTCTCGATTATCTCCATTTGATTTTCACATTTCTCTCTTCAATAGTTCTTATCTCTATTTACATTTTCCTATCCTAATTTAATCAACTAATCGGGACCTATCCTTGTTAATCTTAAATAATGACTCTAATATAACTAGGAAATTCCTTAAATTAACGCAATAATATTTTAATATTTCAGATTATCAATACAAAGGAGGAAAAAGCATGCCTTATGATCATATCATCATAGGAGCTGGTTCTATGGGAATGGCAGCAGGATATTTTTTAGCAAGACAAGGGAAAAAAACCTTACTATTAGACGCCTATAATCCACCCCATGATAATGGAAGTCATCATGGGGAAACACGTCTAATTCGCTATGCCTACGGAGAAGGTTTAGAATATGTACCATTTGCATTACGAGCAGGCTTTTTATGGCAAGAGTTAGAAAAGAAAACATCAAAAAAGATCTTTCATAAAACAGGAGTATTAAATGTAGGAGAAAAAGAAGCACCTTTTGTTCAAAATGTAATCGCCAGTGCTAAGAGGTTCAACCTCCCCTTAGAAATATATACGGCTGCCCAAGCAAATGAAAGATGGCCAGGTTTAAAACTACCTGGAAACTCCCTTGGATGTTATGAGCCTACTTCTGGTGTACTAAAAATTGAAAATTGTATGGATAATTAGTATTAAAGAAGGGGGAAATATTCGGACAAACAGTCGTGTTATAAAGATTGATGCTGAACCTGATAAAGTGACTGTTACACTTGATGATGGCACCATATTCACAGCCGGTTCCACTGTCATTTCTGCAGGTGCATGGTCTGGTGATTTATTACAACAACTAAATCTAGATCTGCCATTAAATCCCATTCGCAAAACATTTGCTTGGTATGAAATAAACGAAGAATTATATAATGAAAATAAATTTCCCGGGTTTGCTTTTCAATTAGAAGAGAAAAACTACTATGGATTTCCTAGTATTGATGGTGCCAGATTGAAAATTGGTCGCCATGATGGTGGAGAAACAATCCATCCAGATGAAGAAAGAACGATTTTTGGTGATGTTCCTGGTGATAAAGAAGATTTAAACAATTTTCTTCGCACCTATATGCCTCTTGTTGGCCAATTGAAGTTTGGAAAAACATGCATGTATACAATGACGCCTGATGAAGATTTTATCATCGATGTACACCCACTATATAAAAACATTGCGATTGCAGCAGGCTTTTCTGGCCATGGTTTCAAATTTGCAAGTGCGGTTGGGGAAACGCTGAGCGAACTTGTTACGAAAGGCTCAACAAAATTGGATATTTCTCCATTTTCGATCAAACGCTTTATCAAGTGAATAAGTGAATGTTTAACTTGAACTCACATGTATATGTCTAATTTAGAACGTGAATCTTTTCTCAGTAAAGAGAGTTTATTCTTTGAAAAGACATCACCTTTTCCATTTCATGGATACAACTTTGTATATTGCGAGCTATATTCTAAAAATATTTTTAAATTTTATAAAAATTATGTCATTTATTATTATAATTTGATACGATAATAGTACTTTAATTCAGTACAGTGGAAGGGGACACTACAATGAAACGTGCATACAACTTTAATGCTGGACCAGCAGCGCTGCCACAAGCCGTTTTAGAAAAAGCAAATAAAGAATGGCTTAATATTAATAATTCAGGCATGAGCGTTATGGAGCTAAGTCACCGAAGTAAGGAATATGATGCAATTCATGAAAAAGCAATCGCACTATTAAAAGAGCTATTAAATATTTCAGATGACTACGAAGTATTATTATTACAAGGAGGAGCAAGCCTACAATTCTCCATGATACCAATGAATTTATTACCAGCTGATAAAACGGCTGCTTATGTATTAACTGGGGCTTGGTCTGACAAGGCATTAAAAGAAGCAAAAAAAATCGGACAAACGGTTGTTGCTGCTTCAACTAAAGAACAAAATTATAACAGCATTCCATCCATCGATAGTTTAACTTATTCTGATGATGCTGCTTATCTACACATTACAAGCAACAATACAATTTACGGTACACAATGGAAAGAATATCCTGAAACAGGAAATGTACCCTTAATTGCTGATATGAGTAGTGATATATTGAGCAAGGTTATTGACATCAATAAATTTAGTGTTATTTATGCTGGTGCTCAAAAGAATTTAGGTCCTTCTGGAGTTACTGTTGTTATCATTAAGAAAGATCTAATTCGCAATGATCTTACTGATTTACCAACAATGCTTCAGTATTCAACACATGCAAAAAGTAATTCACTTTATAATACACCACCAACACTAGCAATCTACCTACTTTCTCTCGTTTTAGAATGGGCAAAAGAGCAAGGTGGAGTGGAAGCAATAGAAAAAATCAACACCCAAAAAGCAAACATCATTTATAAAGCAATTGATGATAGTGAAGGTTTCTATAAAGGACATGCCCAACCAGACAGTCGTTCACATATGAATGTAACGTTTACCCTACCGAACGAAGAACTTACAAAAGCATTTACAACACAAGCTAAGGAAGCTGGCTTTGTCGGATTAAATGGTCATCGTTCAGTAGGAGGATGCCGTGCATCCATCTATAACGCGGTTCCATTAGAACACTGCGAGGCTCTTGTAGAATTTATGAAAAAGTTCCAACAAGCGCACAAAACACTACAAAATAAATAAATAGAATGATATAATACGATTAAGTTTTCGCAATAGGCAACAGAGCACTATTGGAGAATGAAATCATTAGTTGAGAAGAGCAGAGGAGAGAATATTATGAAGACAAAAGAATTAGTATTTTTAGCACTATTACTTGGAATAGGTGCTGTATTACACACGGTTATTCCGCCAATCTTTTTAAATGTTAAACCAGATATGTTGCTAACAATGATGTTTTTAGGTATTATTTTATTCCCTAAGATCAAAAACGTATTCTTATTAGGAGCTGTAGCTGGAATTATTTCCGCTTTAACAACTGGATTTCCAGGCGGTCAAATTCCAAATATCATCGATAAACTGGCAACAGCATTCATTTTCTACGGATTATTTTTAATCGTGAAAAAAATGTATTTCTCAATTGTAAGTATTGCTGTATTAACAGCAATTGGAACACTTATTTCAGGGGTTATTTTCTTAGGATCAGCACTTATTATTTCTGGATTACCTGGTCCATTCTTAGCGCTTGTAAGTGCCGTTGTTTTACCAGCAGCTTTACTAAATACAATTGCGATAATCATCATCTATCCAATCGTTACGGGTATTTTAAAAAGATCAAGTTTACAACTTCAATAAGCTTACAATGGTGAAGGACATAATGTCCTTCACCATATTTTATTTTATCGAGATAATGACCCTACCTAATATCTTTCTTTAATAATCCTCGTATTTCGATAACACAATTCTTAATAAAAATTATTCGATTACCTACCATTACGTATTAACCCTCTAACGATTTTAAATAAGAATGATAAAAAGAGCTTTAGATATGAACATTCATTATCAATTAATTCATAGTAATAATAGGAATGAAATTAATGTGCTCTATTTTAAAATAATGCCTATTAAAAAAAAGAGCACCGCTCCAATTCCAAGCAAAATCGCTCTTCTTTGCAAACTATATTTGTTCGGATAAACTCCAGCATTCAAAGAAAGGACAAAAAAGTATAATGTACTGATAAGTAAGACTACAGCGATACAAAAAAGGATATACTTCAACGTATTTCCCTCCTCTTCTAAAACTTCTTTCAAGCTCATTCCCTATATTAACTTCTATTCTGAAAAACATCGTATAATGACAAGCAATTGAAAAGTTTATATACACTAACACCAATCAATATTTTTATTAATAAAATAATTCGTTTCACTCGAAAATTATATTTAAATAACATATAATTACTTAATATTGGTTTATCTTACCTTTAATGTGATATATATTAATTAGGGAAAGATTTTTAAAATTATATTTATTAATTTCCAATATAAAAAAGGATTTTGAAAATTTTTGTAGAAATGTTATATGGCTAATATTTTTAAAAAAGGGATATATTACCGAACAGATTATAGTATGGAGAAAATACGGAAATTCAATCTGTAAGTTTCTAAAAATATGCCAAGATTGTAGAGGTGAGTCTAATGAATGGAAAGCGTGTACTTCTTGGTTTTTTTGCTGGAGCTGTTGTAGCAGGGGTTGGCACTCTATTATTTGCACCAACTTCAGGAAAAAATTTACGTAAAAACATCGTTGAAAATAAAGAAGATTTCCAAGAAATATTTGTAGAAATCAAAAGTAAAATAAATCAAATGAAACAAGAAACGGTTTCTGCAACTCATGTGAGTAAAGAGGTAATTAGTGTTTTCATCTCTGAGGTTAAAGACCTTATTCAATCGTGGAAAAAAGAAATTGAGCCACACAAAAATGAAATTCAATTTCGAATCAAGGAGATTGAAAACGCCTTAGGAGAACTAGAACAAATTGCTTCCTCTCCTGGGCATAGCCAAAAGTAATATGTTTTATTTTTATGATTTCATGTAAGAGTAGGAAATAATTATTACTTCTTGTTCTTTTTAAAAAACATATACAAGGAAAGTTTAAAAAAATCCTTTCCTTGTATAATGTTATACTTTTATAAAATAAAGAAAAATCGGAAAAATATATAAATTTCTAAAAATTTAGTAAATTTTTCTTTATTAATTTTTATTTTCTTGTCATAATAAATACAAATGATTTGTAAAGAAGGTGAATCGGTCATGCAAGAAAGAAATTATTCTATGAGAGAAGCAATTCTATTCAGTCATCGAGTTGCGCAACTAAGTAAAGCATTATGGAAATCAATTGAAAAAGACTGGCAAAATTGGATTAAACCTTATGACCTTAACATCAATGAACATCATATATTATGGATTGCCTATCATTTAAATGGGGCTTCAATTTCAGATGTAGCAAAATTCGGCGTAATGCATGTATCCACAGCTTTCAATTTCTCTAAAAAATTAGAAGAAAGAAACCTTTTAAAGTTTTCTAAAAAAGAAAACGACAAACGTAACACCTATATCCAAATCACAGAAGAAGGGGAAAAAATTATTTTAGATTTAATGGATAATTTTGATCCTCAAAATTATCAAGTGTTCGAGGCTTCTCTTCCACTTCAAGGTTTATATGGTAAGTTCCCTGAAATGATTGAACTTATGGCAATCATCCGAAATATCTATGGAGATGATTTCATGAAGATATTTGAAACATCTTTTTCAAATATTGATAAACAATTATCAGAGACAGAAGCAAAGCTTGCAAATAATGATCCAAACAAAGAAGTAGAGACTGTGTAGAATTATTGATTTAATAGCTGTTTCATTTCCTCCATAAAGAGAACATAGACTTCTTGTTTTATGCAAGCATCTACTAAATCTTTTATGGAAATCGACGGTGAAATATTTGCTTGTAATTCTTGAAGAAGCGGATAAAATGTAACATATCCTTCCGCTTTTTGTTTTTGGAATTTTTTGTTCATCATTTCACATATTTCCAAAATGTGCTCAGTTTCACTTCTTGATAAATTATTAACAATAATAAAATAATAGAGCGGCTGGTTCGTTTCCTTCAACATCCTAATTAATAGCTGTTGATGATATTCTAATACCTCTATTCTCTTCAATAAATTCTCCATTTATAGGTCTCCTCGTCTATTCATAACTGGAACTATTTTATCATAATTTAGTCTTTTCAATCATATATTATTTAAGTAATTTTTTCAGATGAATTTCTGTTGCTTTTTTATACAAAAAAGCGTACATTATTCTAGTGTTTTCATTTTAACTATACTCTTCCCTTGGAGGATGAAATAAAAATATGCAATGCTGGAAATCAATTAATTTAAACAAAATATATGGTACCCAGAGAATCGTTATTATTTCTTTACTCATCATGTTACTTTCATTCATAAGTCTTTATACCATTATTAGTATGGGGATTACTGCTGATAAGCTAAAAGATGATTACGATTTCTATTTTTTATGTAGTTTATTTATGCTTTACCCGCTTCACAAGATGTTACACTTACTTCCTTTACTTTTTGTAGCAAAAAAAGTAAAAGTAAAACACAGAAGACCTTATAAATTTTTACCAGTACTTGATATTAAAGTAAAAGATCCTATATCTAAATGGCTGTTTATTACTACTTTACTAACGCCTTTTGTTGTTATTACTAGTATATTGTTATTTTATACAACAACACAACCTGCTTACTCCCACTATTTAACCATTTTACTATCTATTCATATTGGGATATGCGTACCAGATCTTCTTACGTTTAGAAATGTGTTACACTCTCCTCAAAATTCTTATGTAGAAGAAAATGAGGAAGGCTTTAAGATTTTAATAAGCAAACCTTAACAATACTAGAACCTCAGGAAAAGCAAATCAGAAATAAATAAGAAAAGCTGCCCTTAAAAAAGTATATGATTATCAAAAAAATGATGATAGTATGGTATATTCACACACTCTCCATACTATCTTTTTTTTATATAATTTGTTATGGTATTGTTACGGATATTGTTTGGGTTAGGGGGAAGTTCATGTGCCTTCATTATACATTTTGGCCTTTTATATTTTTGCTGCAATAATTCTATATACTATGAATAATTTGACTAATAAACTCTGTATTCAAAAAGAAATACCAGAAGAAAAACAGCCTGGTGTTTTTCGAACCATTAATATATGTTTTACAATCTTATTAGTATCTTCCTATGTAAAAATATTATTTACATAAATTATGAAACAGGCGGCACCTAGGGGTAAAGAAAAACGATAGTATATTACGAGATGGGTACTTTTTTTACGTAATTACATATTTTTTCATGAAAAAGGTGAAGCTTTTGCTTCACCTTATTTATTTGGAGATTATAGCCACGTAGCTCCAATAATAATTAGTAGGATAAATAAAACGACTAATAAAGCAAAGCCGCCTCCATGTCCAAATCCACCTGACATCTTGTTTCCTCCCTTCTTCATCCATCATTTTTTAAGTTGAAGTATTTTAATTCCAACTAAACCGACGTGTAGGATGAATAACTCAACAAGTTCAACAAATTCACCTTGACTGCTTCAACTCATACCACACTCCTAATAAAAGGAATTACCTCATCTTATTCAAAAGTGGTTTGTGAGAACAGGCGAAAAGCTTGTGTTAAATTGAATTATTTAGCATACAAATGCAGAACCTACAATGATTAGTAAAATGAACAACACAACTATTAACGCGAACCCATTATTACAACCGCAGCTCATTTTTCATACCTCCTTTTCTCTCTTCGCTACATTTTATGTAAGAAGGACGAAAGTGGATAGGTAATGGCCCAAATTCCTCTAAAATTTTAATACTCGGTTATAAAAATTTTTTGCGTGTTATTCATTTTGTGATATAGTAGATTTTGTGATAAGAAATGGAAAATTTAAAATTTAGGAGTTGTTTTCATGAAGAAATGGTTATTACCCGTTGCACTAACAGCTAGTTTAGTCGGTTTAACAGCTTGCAGTAACGGAGATTCAGAAACAGTTGTTGAAACAAAAGCTGGAAATATTACAAAGGATGAACTATATACAGCTCTTAAGGATACAAATGGTCAACAAGTACTTCAAGCACTTGTTTATGAAAAAATACTTGCTGATAAATATAAAGTAAGTGATAAAGAATTAGACGAACGTGTAAATACTTTAAAAGAGCAATTAGGCGATCAATTCGATATGGCACTTCTACAGTATGGCTATAAAGATGAAGCTGATCTAAGAAGCAAATTTAAGATTGCAATGATGCAAGAAAAAGCAGCCATTAAAGGATTGAAAGTATCCGATAAAGAATTAAAAGAAGCATATGAAAATTATAAGCCTGAAATCAAAGCAAGCCATATACTAGTTGATGATGAGAAAACAGCAAAAGAAATCAAACAAAAATTAGATAATGGTGCAAAATTTGAAGACCTTGCTAAAGAATATTCAACAGACACAGCTTCAGCTGAAAAAGGTGGAGATTTAGGATGGTTTGGTCAAGGGAAAATGGTAACAGAATTTGAAGATGCTGCTTATGCATTAAATAAAGGACAAATTAGTAATCCTGTTAAAACAGAACATGGATATCACATTATAAAATTAACAGATAAAAAAGAGAAAAAATCATTTGATGATATGAAAAAAGATTTAGAATATCAAGTGAAAGTATCTAAAATTGATAATGAACAAATTGAAAAGGTAATGAAAAAAGAATTAAAAGAAGCGAACGTAGAAATTAAAGATAAAGATTTAAAAAATACATTCGGTACAAATTCTGATAAATAATCTATAACAGCAATCGATAAATTCGACACGCTGTCCCCAGACACCGAAATAAAAAAACACCCCTAGTCATTGTGGACAAGGGGTATTTTTTATTAGGAAATCTTCATATTGAGAAATAGTACCACATAAGTATTCATTTTTTGAATAAGTGTTTCATTTCTTATGAATCTTTGGAGAACCTACGCTTTTTTTCTTCGTGCATAGCCGTTATAAATTTTTGGCCCTCCTGCTCAATCCATTCATTCTCTATGTCTCTTTCCTCTTTACCTGTCTTAATGGTCATAAATCCGCTAATAACAATTCCTACAATAATTAAACCAATTACTATTGTCATATTTGTTCTCCTTTAACTAGGATTGTCCAAACCTTTGTACATTCTATGTATAAAGGAGCAAAATATGATAGCTATTTGATTTGTTCCGTATTTTCATAACGACTATCTAAATAATCGACAATATGTACAATGTACGCCTCTAGAGTTTGTGGACTTCTAATACAAGAACCCCATTCCGGTAAGCCATGATGAGCTAAAATACAATGAGAAACGGAATGAACATCTTCCATCGATATGGCGATTTTTTCAACTTCTAATATTTTTGAAAAGAATAATACTCCATATGGAATATGTCCAATCATAACACCTAATTGGTCCATAATGATTCCAGTAGCTTTTCGATTACTAAAATCACTTGTAGCTGATGGGAATAAAAATGAAAATTCATCATATTCTTTTCCCGCATGATCATATTCAAGTAATTTACCAATGTCATGATATAAAATACTCGTCATTACGATATCATAGTTAGGAGCGTCCTCTTGATAATTCATCATACCGTAGAACATATTATATAAATGATCAATAGTTTCCTTCCATACTAGCTGTTGAGTATTGGTCGTTCCAGCTTTTAGTTGTGCCCACAGCTCCTGCTTATGCGCTTTCTCTACAATATTTATCAGTTTAAAAACAGCCTCATAATGATTTACTTCTGTTTTTATAATATAGCGCGCAAATCTCATTAATCCGACTGTATGCTTTAATAATCCACCTAAATAGTTATGATGAAATCCTTTTGCAGCAGGTCTGAGTGCAAATTGCTTCCAAAAACGTTTCATAGCAGCTAAGGTAATGTCTTGAAAAGGTTGTTTTAGCTCGTACAAGTAGGAGAACAATTCCACTGTTAAGTCTTCTAAATTTTGTTCCGTATAAGCTAATAATGAAAAAGGATTAATATCATCTTTGCTAGGTGTTAATCGATGAATTGTAATCGATTTATGCCCTCGATATTCTTCAACACGACCTTCTACTTTAAAAACAGAATATTCTTCGAGGATTGGTGAATATGTTTCTACCTCTCCCTGGTTATCCCACATTTTTGCGTTATAAACACCATTCGTATTACTAAATCTCATTTTCAAAAACTGTTTATTCGTTTTGGTCATCTCTACTGAGTATTCATTTAATAAAAGCGTTACTTTGATATTACTTCCTTGTGCTTCATTACTTAGTGAAAAGGACTCTTCTGTCGTTGGTAATAGTGGAGCAGGGAATTGTTGTAATATTTCTCGGCGTTGTTCCTCTGAACATTCGTATTTAATTGGAATATGATTATAAAAATATGACTGTTCATTCGTCATCGTTCTCAACTCTTTCTTTATCCTATTTCTCCTTTTAAAGGATAGGAGAAATCCTGCATCAACAAAGTAAATCCTTCAGCATGAAAGCTTTTACTTCATTCCTTACAAGATATTAGTTACACACCTTACTTACATTTTCGCTCTCAAACGCAATAAGCGAACAGCAACTAGGATAGAGACTAACGCTTGAAAATAAGCAAACATACTACAACACTATTTTATCAGTTTTTTATTGTATTACGAACATCCAATTTCGTTATATGATTTTCTTCAAAATAAGGCAGTAGATAATCATGACACGTAAAGAAAATAATTTGATGAGTATTCTTTAATGACTGTAATATGGTTAAAACTTTTTCAACTCTTGTACGATCAAAATTTACAAAGCTATCATCTATAATAATGGGCATGCTCTCATTATTGTATGATTGTTGAGCTAGAGATAGTCTTAATGACACATAAATTGCCTCTTGAGTCCCTCTACTAACTTCACTGGCTTCAAAGATTAATCCATCTTTCCTTTGCAATACTAAACCTTCAGCATCTTCTTTCCATTGAATACGTATATACTCCCCATCCGTTATCGCCATTAAGTATTTCTCAGCAATATGAAGAATTTGAGGAAACTTTGAGTTCTTATATATATTTACAGCTTTCTGCAACATTCCTTTCGCTAATGCAAATTTCATCCATTCCTTAGCTTCTACCATTAATGCCGACTTTTCAGTAAAGAATTGAAAAGATTTATCAACATACGTTCCACCATCTTCTAGCTGTACGATTTTGTGCTTACATTCAGTTATTTGCTGAATACATTGATTAAGATGTCGATCACACTCATTCTTTTCTTCTTCTAATAAACGTATACTGTAGTCATTAATTATCTTATTAGGATACTCCTCCCATTTTTTTCGTTCCTCTTCATAAGGTCTTAATTGGATGCCTAATAGCTCATATTGTCTCTGAAGTTCATTTCGTTCTTTTGATTGTTGAATCCTTTGTAAAAATGATTCATCATCTAGACACTGTGATTCATGATAGATGTCTTGAAGCTGAGATTCTAAATGTTGTTTTTTTAGTTCGAGATCGATAATTTGATTTTTCATTTCATTTCTCGATAGGTCTATCTGCTTTCTTTCTAACAAATTTTCATCTAATTCACTAATTTTTGTCCTTAAAATCATAACAGCTTCTTGATGCTGGGCTATTCTGGTATGAACAATTTCATGACAATAAGATTCTATTGTCTGTTTAATATGAGTCGCTTTTTCCTTTAATACATTTTGCTCTTCTGTTATCAACTGTTTTTCATAAAGATTCTGTTTTAATGAAATAATACTTTCAAATATGTTCATTAACATGGAAGATGAAATATTAGGCTGCTCTATATTCCACTCTTGAACAAGTTGTTGCATTAAAGCTTCGTTTCTTCTTGTATCTTCTTCCCATTTTTCAAATTGATCCACTACTTTATAAAAGCTTTTTTCCTGCTCCTGTTTTTTCATTTGCTCATTTTGAAGTTGAAATCTGATTTCATCATCTTTTTTCAATTGAGTAAGCGCAAGTTGATGATCTCTAAAAGATCCTGCCATTCTTTTTTCTTTTAAAGAAGTCTGCTTTTGAAATAACTCCTCTCGTTCTTGTAACAAATCAGGAAGCATCGATGATGTATTCATTAATCCTATTATCCACCAAAACAAAGCGAACCCTACAGCTACAATGATGAAGACCAACCATTGCTGCATAATTAATGATAGAATAGCACCAGCTGAAAACAAACTCAGTATACTGTATTGGATCCATTTCTTATTTTGCTTCGACTTCTTTTCTTTTCTTTTTGCTTGTTCAATTTTCTTCTCGATAGACCGAATGGCTTCTTCAATATATTTAAGCTCAACAATTATTTCTTTATCATCTTGAAAGTTTTCTACCTGTCGTTGCAACTTTTCTCTCTCATCATTTGAAAGAAGATTAGAATGGTAAAATCTAATCTTTTCATCTGTTGCTTGTAAAATCTGTTGTATTTGTTCCTGCTTCTCATCAAGAGTTTGTTTTATATGAGATAGTTTTTGAGATTGTTTTTCTATTAATACAATACTTTCTTTCTTAGAAATGCTACTATCGAGAGCAACAATTTTTTCATCAGTAATAGGAAGATGAGCATATGTCTTTAAATGTTGAATACTTTTATCTATTTGCTGTATTTTATTTGATAAATTTTGAATATCAACCTGAATAGAATCCAATAATATCGCTTGATCAATAGAACGTTGAATTTCTTCTTTTTTCTCAAGCAATATGTTATCAATCTGGATACTTTGATAGCGTTCCTCCAATGCTTTTTGCTGCTTATATAGTGCATCAAGCTCAGAATCAATAGGGAGTAATGCCGCTTTTACTTGCTGATATTCTTCATCCATCATAATTGAAATATTATCTTCTGGCATGTCAGCTAATTTATTTTCGATTCTAGTCATTTCTATTAATAATGGTTCAACCGTTAAATAATTATATTCTGATGCAATTTCGCGTTTTAACTCTTCAATTCTCTTTTCTACATTCTCTTTATCTTCTTGAAGACGTTTATATGTCTGTTGTAAATATTCGTATTGGTTTTGATCCTCTGAAGCCTTTATAAGATTTTCATGTGTCAACTTCATGTTAGATAACATCTGATTTATTTTAGGATTTCTTCCAGAAGGCTTAAACAATAACTCCATTTCCTTTTGTAAGTTTTGTTCTACTAATAAAAGTTGATCATTACCTAATAAGCCTGCTGATAATAAATAACGACTAATTTCTGATTCATTCAACTTTTGAATTCCATTAATACCATGTAAATCAAACGAAAAGACAGATTGATAAGTTGATTTATCCATTCCTTGAAGAATCATTTTCAGTTCCTCTTCGTTTCCCACACGGCCATCAGGAAAAATAACCGTTACATCCCCCGTTGCTTTTCCTTTTATTCTTTGAATCGCTATTTCACCATGAACTTCAGATTCTATAATAATCTTCCCACCATACGCTGAACTTTCCTTTGGCTCATAACGAGTTTCATTTTGAGTTTTCAATGGAAATCCAAAAAATATGCTGTGAATAAAACTCATAATCGTTGATTTACCAGCCTCATTTTCACCGAAAAACACTTGTATATTTCCTAAATCAGTAATCTTATATTGGTTGATTTTCCCGTATCCGTAAATATGTATTTCCTTAATTCTCAACTATTACTCACCTCCACTGTTAAGCTGATTCTCAAGTAATTGCATCGCTTCTCTTACTAGCTCTTCCCTTTCCTCTAATGATAATTGCGTTAAAAACTTTCTACCTAAAGAATGTTTATATAAAGGTTGTATAACTTCATCAATATCCTTGTTTGACCATTTATACTCCTGTACCATATTCATTAATGGTGAAGGATTTGAGGACGAACGAATTTCTCGCTTTAACTTCATACTATACGGATAGACAAAATTTATTTCATCTTCCTCTTCTTCCTGCAATAACTCTAAAAGATCTCGAGAATAATCCTCATATGATAAAAGACTATTTTCACTTACAATCTGGATTTCAAGAAAATATCGTTGATTATCTTCTTTCATTTGTTGTATCATCGTTTGACATTTTGTATGCAATGTATCAAACGTATCTTCCTCATCTATTGTTATAAGAGACGACTCCCACACAATTTCTGATGTAGGAATAAATTCAATATTGGAATGTTTTCCTTCCAATTCAACATAATAGCATCCTTTAACTCCTGATTCTTTTTTATGTCTCCCTTGTATATTTCCTGGATAAATAATCGGAGGGGAATGAAGAAGTTCTTGGCGTTTATGAATATGTCCTAAAGCCCAATAATCGAATTGCTTATTAACTAGATCGCTAATACTAAAAGGAGCATATTGACTATGTTCATTTTCTCCTTCCAAATTTCCATGAAGTAAACCGATATGATACATAGCACCCTCGGATTTTGTATACTTTTCAATGATACGATTCTTCACATGCTGTGTAGGATAACTATAACCATATAAATGAACAATCACATCATTCTTTACATAGGACTTCACTTCACATTCACTTGAAAAAGTGTGGACATTTGAAGGTTGTTGAATATGAATCCAATTTCCATCTAAATGATCATGATTTCCATGTATGATAAAAACCTCAATATTTCGTTGTTGAAGCTTCTCCATCTCTTTACGAAAACGGACTTGCGTTCTTAAGTTCCGATTTTCACCATCATATAAATCACCAGCTAATAATATGAAATCAACCTTTCTTCTGATAGCTTCATTGATAATCTTCTGAAATGCTTTAAACGTTGACTCTTTTATTTGCTCTAGCATATGTTCAGGTATATTTTTTAAACCACTAAATGGACTATCCAAATGTAAGTCCGCCGCATGAATAAAGGTTATTTTTCTCATCTTTCATCACCTCATATACCCTTATATTATCACAAAAGAGAACATACTTTCTCACTCATTCAGATTTTATTGTACGACATTATTTATAGCAAAACAAAATGTGTATACTATTTTATTTTGCTTATCCATTTTCTTAACTTCTTGCTTATACAACTAATATATAGTACGTTCTCACTTAAATAAGAAAAAAGAATGCTCCAATAATGGAACATCCTTTTTATAGCACTGTTAAATCCTATTGTTGATTTCTCAAAAAACACTTAATACATTAAAAATCAAACTGACTAATCAACAAAGTTTAACAAGTCATTCTTATAACAGAGGAATTCTCTCTTTATATCTTTTTATTAAGATTCGATTATGCTCATCTGATCCTTCTAAATTTCCGCTTAAAAAAATAGGCGGTTCAAAATCGCTATCAGCCATTTTTACAATAGCTTCTGAAAAAATACTATTCAATATTGTAGCACCAACAACTGTCGATGTTGCGGTAAATGGAATATCCACTTTAGGATGTTGAAGAATAGCATCTCCTTTGACTGAATAATTATCAATCACTAAGTCTACTACATCATATAAGTGTTTACCTGACTTGTGACGTGAAGGATTAGCTGAAGAATATTCTCTTGATGTAATCCCTATGATCGTCGCTCCTTTTTCCTTTGCTAACAATGCAACATCTACTGGAACAGGGTTTCTGCCTGATGTTGATATGACAAAGCACACATCACCAGGTCTGATATCTTGTAATTTCATAAAGTCTACAGCATAATCATTTTTTCTTTCCAATTCTGAGGAGAGACTAGCTCCTTCATGTAACATTAATGGCTCATGAAAAATCGGTTTCAATGGAACTAATCCACCAGCACGATAAAATACTTCTTCCGTTAAAATATGGGAATGCCCACATCCAAACAAATAGACAATTCCATTATTTCGTATAGATTCTGCCACGATTTCAGCTGCTTTTTTCATATTCTTTTCTTCATTTTCTAATGTCATTCTTAATCTATTGAATATACTTTCAAAATAATTTGTAATCAAAGCTGTCTCACTCCTTGTGCAATTTGATGAACCATTTCAGGCATTGTACTTTTTGTTTGTTTATCTATTACGGAGCCAAAAATATGGGGCATAAAAAATGGAATGTCCGTTTGTAATGCTCTTCTGATTATTTCTATAGCATTATCAGGTCCAATTCCCCCAGCCGGCTCAATCATCTTGATTCCAGAATCAGCTGCTTTTTCACACAAATCTATTAATTCTTCTAAATGTACATTCCCTTTTAAAGGCATGAACTTTATACTAGTTAATCCCATAGATGCAGCAAGCTCACAAAAATCCTTTGTTTGCATTTCTATACCGCATGATAATTTCACATATCCGACTTTGCCACTTGGAGCAACAAGAGCATTAACATTTTGAGGGCAATTTAGAGATTGCAAAACACCTTGTGAGTAGGAAGCTTTTTCAAATGGCTGATTAATATGTCCTGGGTGACTTATGGAAGCAATGTCAACAACCTTTCTCCAATTACTCACATCTCCACCGTTGCCAAGTCCAACACTAATAACATCTGAAATAAGCTTTAATTCTGCTACCTTTTTACTAGCAGATTCAGCATCTATATAATCTGAAGCAACTATACCTGGTATTACACATCCAAAACCTGCTTCAACAATTTCTTCTGCATTATTTTTATCGCTAGCTAAAAAATTGAGAAACACTCTATTTTTTAGAGGAGTAGCATTTTTAAACACGTTGTTTTACCTCCTCTATTAGTGCAACCATGTTTTCTACAGCTTTTGAAATTACGAGCTCTCCTTTTTCCTTTGTAGCTAAGGTTGCATCACCAAGTACCGCCGTTTTTGTAAACTCTTCCCACGGAGTTGGCGTACAATCTACTCGACTAGGTATTGTAGGAATATCACATATTGCTTTATCCATTTGTACATCTTCTTCTGCTAAATAAAGCATATAGGAAGTTTCAAGTTCACATGCATGAAAAAACGAGCCGTGCAATACAGGTGTTTCTTTAACCTCCGCAATAATTTCCTTTGTTCCAGGATAAAATAAATATAAAACCTTTAACTGTGGAACTTTTTCTAGTAGAACTCTAGCTGCATCCTTTAAAGCAGGCTGATTACCTAAATGTCCATTGATCATTACAAAAAGCTTAATTCCTTGTTTAAACAGGCTGACTCCAATATCTACCAACATAGCTATAAGAGATTCATTGGAAACCGTAATACTTCCAGGAAAATTGCGTAAGCTCCATACTTGTCCATATGGTAAAGTTGGTAATATAAATGCCTCTGTTTCTTCGGCCACTCTTTCAGCTAATTTTTCTGCAAGAATATTATCGGTAACTAAAGGAAGATGTGGACCATGTGCTTCTACAGCACCAATTGGTAAAATAGCAGTTCGAATACGCTGTATTTGTTCTTTCACTTCAAATGAAGTCATTTTTCCAAAATTCATGCTCGCTTCCTCCATTTCATAGATTAAACGTCAATTTTTACTTTTTAAAAGTGAAGCATCGTGCAGGATTATCGATAAAAAACTTTCTTATGAGAACCTCTCCATCTAATCCTCGTAGCTCACATTCATCTATAAATCTAGGAATCCACTTACCAATGATGTATTCTAAGCCTAAGCCATAGTCATAATGCTTATAATACGTTTTCCGGGCTGTGTCCCCACTAATTAAAATTTGATCCTCATAGCCTTTTTTAACTAGCTCTAAAATGCAGTGAATTCTCGTACTTTCTGGAGTATATTTAATCTTAGCAATACCATCAAAGCATAAAAATGAACCGTGCTTAGCAATTTGTTCATGATAATAAGGGTCCGGATTACGATCCATATGTCCAAAGCTAATATGCTGTAAATTCACATTTTCTTTTTTTAATAACTCAATTTGTTCTAATGCCATAGTTCCAGCTTCAGTGTGAGAATGCATCGGTGCTTTCGTTTCATGATAAGCACGAGCAACTGCTTGAAGCGTTTTAATCTCTAGAGGAGAAATTCGATTATATCCAGTTCCAAATTTTACTTGCCCTCCTCTAAAAGAGGTACCTTCTAATCCTTCTTCCACTTCTCGAATTACAAAATCCGCTAATGAATTTACCGATTCCTCTTCAATCCAATCATGATATGTATCATAATCACCAACTATACTCTTAATATTCTGATTTATCTTTGCATCCCACAAGAAACTTTTATTGAATCCTGCTGTTCCAACAATCGTAACACCTGTATCTTTTGATATATCCACTACATCCTGGACGTGACGCCCATAATCAACTGCAGTAGCATCTATAATAGCTTGACCACCTAATCTCTTAAAATCGAGAACATCAAGCTTAGATTTTTCTGGATCATCCAGCAATAAGTCGTTTTGTTGCCTTTGTTTCCAATAAGCTGGTGTACAAACAATATGCTCGTGTGAATATGTAAAGCCTAATTGATCTGGTTTGATATCTCCTGTTAGCGTACGAATAAAGCTCATAAACTTCATCCTCCTCTTCCTAAACATGTTAAATTTATAAGAGGCTGTCTCATAAATTCTAATTATGGACAACCTCTATACAATCACACTTTAAAATATTAATTTTGCAAGGGCGCTTATAATTGGTCCTAAAATAAACATATCTGAATCAGCTGCCCACATTGCTGTATCTGGAACAGTTGAAGTAATGAAGAACTTAACCATTAGGTATTGACCCCAAGCAACTACAGTTGCTGTAATAAATCCACCTAATAAAGCTCCACGTACACCACCAGTAGCATTACCGAATACTCCAGCTGTAGCTCCATGGAAGAACAATACAATCATTGTCGGAACAAAAACATAACCTACCGTATTACCAAGTACTACTAGCCAAATTAGTCCACCAAAGAAGGCCCCTAAAAACCCTAGAATAACTGCATTTGGTGCATACGGGAAGACGATTGGACAGTCAAGCGCAGGTCTTGCTCCAGGTACGACCTTTGTTGCAATCCCATTGAAAGCGGGTACAATTTCACCAATAAACATACGAACCCCAACTAATACAACCGCAATACCCGCAGCAAACGTGAATGATTGAACAATAGCATAGATAATAAAGTTTTGATTACCTGCCCCTGCTATTAAAGCTTCAGCACCTTCTGTATTTTTCGTTAATACAATTGCTGCTCCTGTTACGAAAAGCATAATCATTGTAAGAGCAGTGATTACATTCGAATCTCTTAGAAACTCTAATCCTTTAGGTAGTTTAATTTTTTCTGAGTCATTGTTTTTATTTCCTAAAACTTTCCCTAACAGTGCTGACAATATGGCAACAGAAGCTGATGTATGACCTAACGCAACATTGTCATTTCCTGTAATTTTACGAACAATTGGTTGAGTAATCGCAGGTTGAATAGTCCAATATAACCCCATTAATACAGATAAGAAGATTACTAGACCCCAGAAGCTCACATCGCCGACAGAATGAATGACAACTCCTGCAAAAATCGTTGTTGTCCAGAACATCATATGTCCAGTTAAGTATATATACTTAAGCTTTGTAATGCGTGCAAGTAGTACGTTAATTAAGAATCCTATTGTCATAGCTAACGTAACAGCACTACCATATTCCATGTTAAAATTGTCTTGACCCATAAAGCCTTTTAAAGCTTCTGTTTCAAGTCCAAATACTTCTTTCCATAAAGGTTCAAATACTCCAAGTGATCCAGTAATAACGCCTGCACCAGCATTTATAATTAAGAAACCAATAATAGCTTTAAATGTTCCACTAACAATTTGACTTGTATTTTTCTTTTGAAGTAATAAGCCAACCAATACGATAATACCTAGTAAAATTGCCGGTACTCCAAATAAATTATCTGCTAGCCATTTAACTACATCCATGGAATAACCTCCTAAGTGATAATTTCTTTTTTACTACTGTTTAAGTACATTAAACCTTACATTTCTGGGTATCTAACATTTATAAATTCATTGTTTTTTCAATCGACTCTTTAATTTCATTTTTATCAAAATAATTACTAACTAGAATAATAGAAGCTTTATGACCTTCTAATGTTGCTGCGAGTTCTGAATTTGTTACGATATAATCCGCCTCCATTCCAGATGCACTAGACACATCCATATGCTCAACATCTGCTGATATACCAAGTTCAGATAAAATTGCTTCTACATTCATACGTAGAATCAAACTTGTACCCTGTCCTAATCCACAAACACAAATTATTTTCATTTTAATTTCCTCCGATTAAAGTTTGAATTTCTTCCTTATTTGTACAAGAACGAAGCTTTTCTATATTCTTTTCGCACTGTAATAAGCTCATCAATTTTTGTAAAATCTTTAAATGTTCCTTGCTACTTGAGGCTCCCAAGGCAAATATCAGTGATACAGGATCATTTGATGGATGACCAAATACAACTGGATTCTTAAGGCTAACGAATGAAACAGAAGCTGTATTAACTCCATCCTCAGGACGTGCATGAGGAAGCGCTATTCCTGGAGCTAAAACAATATATGCCCCATTTTTTTGAAATGAATCAAGCATTGCTTTTACATAACTTTTTTCTACTAAACCTTCTTGAACAAGTAGGTTACCAGCTAGTTTAATTGCTTCTTCTGCTGTAGATACCTCTTGTTGTATCAATACTAGTTCTTTTGATAAAAATTCCACTATTTCTCACTTCCATTCTCGTTGCAATTCATACAAATAATATCTAATACTTCTTGTTCACTGTTGGCATCGATCAACCTTTCTTTAATATTAGATTGTTGAAAAAGCTGATTCAGATCTTTCATTGCATTTATGTGACGATGATTTTTATCTGGTGCAATCACAAATATAATATTAACTTTTTGTTCATTTTTAGAACGAAAATATACAGGCTCTTTCATAATCAGGAGTGAAATAGAAAGTTCCTGAACTCCCTTAGAACTGTCTGCATGTGGAAGAGCTACTTTAGGTGAAATCACCACATAAGGACCTTTCTCATGAATTGTATCAATCATAGCCTTTACATATGATGATTGAATTTTTTTCTTCTTAAGTAATGGCTTAGATGCAATTTCAATCGCACTAGTCCAATTTTCTACTGAATCTATCACGGTAATATGATCAATAGTAAGTAACTCGCGTAATGAAGGTAGATAACGATCAGGTAAAATAAATGTTGATTGTTTTGTTATATTTGATAATTCTTCTATTAATTTTTCTTCATTTTGAATGACACAATGCTTTTTTATAACAGACAGCATTAATTGAAGATCTGATGTTTGCTTTGCACCTATTTTTTGATATTGCGACTTTACTTCTTTTAGTAATGACAGTTTTTCATCTTTTGTCATAAATGAATTAACAACATAAACAGGAAGTGAACTATTAACTATTGGGACAGTCGAAATGACGAAATCATATTCATTCCAGCTACCTTTTTCATATTCTCTTAATGAAACAGGTCTGCTGAAAGCTATATCCTTAAACAATTCCTTAAGTTCTTCACGCAATAATTCCGAAGTGCCGATTCCATGAGTACAAACGATTAAAGCATTTAAACTAAGAACGGGAGATATTTTTTTCAACCATCCTCCAAAATGCATAGCTAGAAAAGCAATTTCATCCTCGGTCATTTTCTTCCCTACGAAAACTTCAAACCCTCCGATGACCTCCTTAGTCAACTGAAAGACGTAATCCATTTCTCTTTTCATCGCTTCAGAAAAAGCATTCTTTACTTCAAATCCATATTTTATGCGAAAATATGCTGGTCTCAAATGATTAAGAAGATTTTGTGTAAGCTGATCTTTTTGCAAAAAATTAATACCTGCTTTCCTTTCGAAATCTTTAACCATTTTTCTAACGATCATACTTAATTGAATAGAAACTTCTCCATTTTGAATGGAATTCTTTACCTTAGCACCTAATAAATGCGTTGTAAAAAAAAGTGTTTCTTTTTGACAGACCTTGCATCCAGACAAAGTCTGTAATTTTTCAATTAATAATGAAGCGGCATAAACTGATTCCATTTCTTGAATATTGTTAGCATCTGAGACCATTTCCCCAATTGTAAAACCCAATTTTATCCTTTTTAAATAAAGATAAAATTTAATGGTTAGTGTATATATGTCTTGATCTGTAAAATGAAAATAACCTTGAGATTCAATTTCCTCCAAGTGACGATGGATCGTTTCTAATTCATCTTCACGAAAAAAAGCGTTTCCTTCTTTCTCCATATCTTTAAATCGATTAATTTCTTTAATAATAGAAAGATAGTTTTTTTCCTTTAAGAGAATCTGAACCCACTTGTCCATTTTTTGTCGAATTGCCTTTTCATCACCGATTAAAAAATATCCTTGTTTTTTTTCAAACACTAACTCTACATTTCCTGTACGTAAGCTTCGTTTTAGAATCTTTATATCTTCAATAACAGTATTCCTACTTACACATGTAAGTTTCATAAAGTCCTCTACGTAAAGAGACTCTTTTGATATAGCTACAACAAGAAAAATCCAACCTCTCCGTTCATGAGGTGAAAAATCATATTGCCAATCTTGTAGTTCATGTAAGAGCAGAGGAATTTCTTTTTTAGCTTCAAAAGGTAAACTAAAACCTTGTCCACGAATTTTCTGAACAGGAGGTAACTTATTTTCTTTCAGCCAACTGTTAATCTTTTCGATATCATAGTAGACAGTTCTTCTAGATATTCTTAGTTCATTTATAAGAGTTTGCAATGAAACATGTGCAGGAGCGGAAATAATTCTTGATAAAATTGCCGTGCTTCTAATATCTAATGCCATTACAATCACCCCGGGTTTTAGTAAGCAATTGCTTACCTATAAGATAACGCTTTCATTTACTTTTGCACAGACCAAGTTAAGACCATTCATTTGTGCAAAAATAGTTCCTTATAATATAAATTCCTAAATCATATGTATATAAGTAGGCTAGGTAGCTATTAATCACTATGTAAATGACATCCTACATAATTTCAACATCAAAAAAGTAGTGGAATATGAATAACAATTCCACTACTTACCACAAAAGTGTTATTTTGGAAACTACTCTTTTTTTGTTAAATCTAATGCTTGCTTAATATTCTTAAATGATGATCCTTTACCGTACATAAGGACGCCACCACGATAAACCCTTGCACCAAACACCGCCAAAAATAGAATAGTAGCAATTAATAGTCCAATACTAATAGCAATTTCCCAAAATGGCACGTCTAACATGCCAACACGTAGAAACATTAACATTGGGCTAAAGAACGGGATGAACGAGCAAATTTTAACAAATGCTGCTTCCGGATTCCCTAATCCAAACATGGACATCATAAATCCTATTACCACTAACATGGTCATCGGTGTAATCATCGTTTGTACATCTTCAACTCTACTAACTAACGATCCTAGGAAAGCCGCTAATGTTGCATATAAAAGATACCCTAGTAATGCAAATACGACTGCATAAGTAATTGTTGTAATAGAAGTTGCACCAAATCCGAAAACAGAGAAGAAACCTTCTTGCATTTGATCTAAATTATTTTTAATCGAAATATATCCAACAGCTAAAAACAATACCATCTGAGTCAAACTTAACAAAGCTATACCTAAAATTTTGGCAAACATTTGTTGGACTGGTGAGATACTTGAAATCAAAATTTCCATAACGCGTGATGTTTTTTCTCCTGCAACCTCAGTAGCTATCATACCAGCGTACCCAATTACACCCATATAAATGACAAATAACATAATATAAACTAGTCCACGCGCTTGATTTAGTTCCTCTGCAGTTTTTGCACTATCTAAGATGGCTACTTTTTCTAGTGATGCTGGCATATATAATGCTGCAATTTGCTCTTGAGTAATATTTAATCCTTCTGTATATACTTGGTTTTTGATCGTCGTTAATGCTTGTAGCAATTCACCACTAGTACTTTCATCAGAGATTGTATCTGATTTATAAATACCGCTCGGCATCCCTTGCTTATCTTTCTGAAGAATTAAATAGCCTTTGATTTTATCATCAAGAACAAGCTGCTGTCCTTCTTTATCATCTTTTACCTTTTTAAGAACTAAATCAGATTTCGTTACTTCTAATTGCTTCTTCAAGCTATCATAATATTGACCACTTTCATCCACAATCCCTACTATGTTTGCCTTTTCTTGATCAAACATTTTCATAATATTCGTTATGTTGGATAATACAAGAATAATAGCTAACATTATGACTGTAGACGTAATAAAAGATTTTGCTTTAATTTTTGAAAGATATGTATGTGATAGTACAATCCAAAATTTATTCAAGTGGTGCACCTACCTTCGCAACAAAAATATCATGCAATGATGGTTCTTCTAGTTCAAACTTGCGGATAAACCCTTTTG
Organism: Bacillus sp. AP8; assembly: GCF_000321185.1. Taxonomy (NCBI): domain Bacteria; kingdom Bacillati; phylum Bacillota; class Bacilli; order Caryophanales; family Bacillaceae; genus Bacillus; species Bacillus sp. AP8. The sequence continues at coordinate 2,541 of NZ_CAPG01000004.1, read as the reverse complement.
AAAAGATTAGTTTTTGAATATCTTCAGCAGCTTTTTCATCAGATATTTGCAAAATAGCGCCTTCTGCTGTCTTCTTGAATCTTTTAACACTAGGTTCTTCTGAAAGAAAATCTAAATCAAAATCACAATGAATAACAAGATTTTGATTGCCAAAAGCTCTTTTTATATCTTTTAATTTACCATGGACAACTGGTTTTCCTTTGTCCATTATGCATAAATGTTCACATAATTCTTCAACATGCTCCATACGATGACTAGAAAATACAATGGTCGTTCCATTATTTTTAAGCTCTAATACAGCATCTTTTAATAAATCAACATTTACAGGGTCCAACCCACTAAAAGGTTCATCCATAATTAATAGCTTTGGTTTATGTATAATTGCAGTAATAAACTGTATTTTTTGCTGATTTCCTTTTGATAGCTCTTCTACTCTTTTATTTTTATAATCTGGAATTTTAAATCGTTCAAGCCAATAATCTAACTCTTTTAAAGTATCTGCTTTTTTCATATTTCGTAATTTAGCTAAATAGACGATTTGATCACTTACCTTTAACTTAGGATACAAGCCTCTTTCCTCTGGTAAATAGCCGATTTCCGAACTTACAGAATAATCGATCGGTTTACCATTCCATGTAATACTACCTTCTGAAATATCCAATAATCCTAGAATCATTCGAAATGTTGTTGTTTTACCAGCACCATTTGCCCCAAGAAAACCGAATATTTCATTATGAGGAATGTTGAAACTTATGTTGTCTACAGCTGTAAATTGCCCGAACCTTTTTGATACTGAATCAATAATTAATGTCATTCATCTGCCCCCTCATCTCTATCAATCCTATCTGGCGATAATTCCCTCACTACCGGAATATAAAACTAATAATCTTTTCCATAAAGAATAAGCATACCTCGACATAATGGTATTTGCTCCTATCAATAGAAACAAGCCATTCCTAGAAGTACTATCTCTTTATGTAATACGTTTTAATCATATAATGGTTTCATCAAAATTATTTTCTTTACAAAAGCTAGCAAATTATGTAAAAATGAATACATATTCATAACAATGAAAAGCGGGTGTGAACTATGGAAAATTATAAACTGACTGCCTTTAATCCTAACGGAGAAAAGCTACTAGACGAAACATTCCAAGCTGAAAATGAAACAAAAGCAAAAGATTTAGGCACAAATTTATTATCTGAAAAGAACTTACAAGATACGACTCATCGTTGCACATCACCTAGAGGAAAATTAATTTTATTCCATCGATAATCAAATCTTTAATTGATAGACAGCCTAATTGCTGTCTATTTTAGATTGAACACACTTCAAGAATTATACGCGCATTCCTTTTAGGTTATTGTTTTAATATGCTCGTGTATAAAACCAGCATAAAAATCCTGATTGGAGCATAAGATGCAAAACTCATGTAGCCAATTAAACCAAGACTATACTCACTACTTGTTCAATGACAACAAAGTTTTGGAAAACAGTCTTCAATAAAAAGCACTTCCACTTACGATATATTCAAATATTCTGAAATTTACTTTTCAACATGTTACGTTCTCTAAAGTAATACGATACACATACCATCATCGATGGGAGAAATATTCCTACTGAGCAACCGATAAAAATAAAGAATAAAAAATGATAAACACCATTTTTCATAGTACTCGGTACAAAATAATTAATCACAAAAAGAAGGATGAAAGTTGTAAAACTATAAATTATTCCTTGCTGCCAATAACTTTTTATTTTCCTATATTTCTCTAAATAACTCACTTTATCTGTATAAATTTCAGTCGTTCCAGGCTTTGCTGCAAAGAAAAAGAAACCTTTATATGAGCACATGCATTTCCATCCTGATGCCTCCATCATGTCAATATATTCTTCTCACTTTCCTTATCCACATGTTTAATATCTAATGTATATTGTAATTCTTGTGGAGTATCCTTCACTAATTTAAAGCGAAAAATGCTCATTTCTTGTAAAATCCATCCTTCTTTAGCTAACTCATTCAACTTTTTTATTAGCCGCTCTTCATCAAATGCTAAGCTATTATTAGGTAAATACTTACAATTCTTTGCAATCATTCATGCTCCCTTCTAATAATTTCAAGGCTTTTTTTCCTTCTTCCACCATAATCATTCTTCTTTTTATGTCTTTTTTTATGATTTCGGTACCCTTTTTAGTCAATATATAGGTTTTTCTTCGATCCTCATCCACTTTAAGATGCTCAATAAGCTCCGCATTCTGTAGTTTCTTTAATATTGTATATAAGCTTGCAGGTCCAATTACGATTTCCCCACGTGAAGACTCTTGAATTTCTTGCATAATTGCATACCCATGCGTTGGTTTGATTAGTGCTAACAAAATATAATAAGTGGAATCAGTCAAAATTTCATTATCTAATGCTTTTCCACCTCCAAATATGTCTTATGTCAAGCCACTATTGAGAAAAGTCTAATTTTTTTAAAACAACGGCTAAGAATATTTCTTCATATTGCTATAAAAAAAAGACTGAAGCTAGATTAAGCT
>NZ_CAPG01000005.1:0-4120 GCF_000321185.1 Bacillus sp. AP8 | reverse complement strand
AAAAACACCCCAAAAGTTAGTTTTTTCACTCTAACTTTTGGGGTGCAGCACCGTTAGAGCACCTCTTTTTAAATAAAAGGATTCATTCATCCTTTTATTTTGTTTTGGAATTGTAAATAACTTTTCTAAGTAAATGATACAGTTTAATGGCTAATATTATGCATACTAATCCTAAAAAATAACCAGCAAGCACATCTGATGGAAAATGTGCACTTAGAACAATTCTACTTATTCCAGTAACAATAATGATGATAATGGCCGTAATCCAAATAAGTACTTTTTTTCTTTTCCCTTGAAGGTATTTGGAGATAAAATAAGCTACCACAGCATAAGTCACTATGCTAAGCATAGCATGCCCACTTGGAAAGCTATAACCGACTGCATCAATAGATGGATCAATTAGAGGACGATCTCTCCCTACTAATCCTTTCACAAAGACATTTAAACGATCTGTTCCTGCAACAAGGAATGCGACAATCGCAACTGCAATTAAGTCTTTCTTCTTCCACAATAACCAAATCATTAACGCAAGTGTTACTACTCCAATTCCACCTCTTGATCCTAATTCTGTCCAATATTTAAAGAACATATGGACATTTCCTTCATTCCAATTTTGAAAATAGGATTGGACAGGTTTTTCCCAAGAAAATTCAATTCCACTATTAATGACATACATCAAAATTAAAAATGAAACAAATGAAATAAATACAATGGCAGCCGTAAGATATGTAAGTGGACCTGCATGTCGATTCTTTTGTTTGTCCATTTTTGATTTCCTCCCTAATAAAATCTGCTCATTACTAACTTATATGAACAATTAAGGGTTCTATTCTACTTTGTCCAAAGAAATTATTTGACAAGCACTAGCGATTAAAACATAAGAGCTTGACTCAAAAGGTCATTCTTTATGATTTTAAATGGATTAAAAGATACATCTCTCTTTTAATATAAGAGGAAATCAAGCCAATCACATGACTAATGGGGGTACATCAGCTTATATTAGCAAAGTAAAATACACACATAAACAAGATAATTTATAAAAATAACGCATTATGAAGAAGTGGAGGCGTCCAAAAGTGATGGAACATCACTTTTGAGACGCCCTCCCCTCTTAATCCCATTTATCTGCTAATTTCTTAATCAATTTTTGATAATAGGCTCTTAACAGAACGATAATTATTACTCCAACCACTAGTATGCCCAAAAATGATTGGAAGCTACTCACAATCCATCCGACTAGTGCAAAGATTATGATTTGAATCATGAGTATTGAAAATAAAAGTTGTTGAATAGCTTTATTTTTTTGATTCTCGCTAATTGGATAGAGGTCATGCCATATCAAATTATCGTGTTGTTTTCTTAAAAGAATCAATTGGAAGCCAGTAAGGTAAACAAATAATCCTGCTCCTATTATCTGAGGAAGTAAGGACGTTAATGAGAATAAAACAAATAACCCTATTACGGTAAGTCGAATAAACAATCCTAAGAAATCACTACTTCTTAAAAAGGTTCTCAAATATAAATACAGGTAAGTATTCTCATGTTTATAGGCAATAAGCGTTAAAATGGGATCTAACCACTTTCTACGAGATACCTTTTCTTTTAAATTAGGCACATCCGTGAAAAGATTTGCAAATCTATAAAAAGAAAGCATTCTTTTACTTTCTAAAGAAATTAACATTTCCCATTTTAGTAATTTATCTTTAACTGCACGTTCAAAATAAAGCCATAAGAAAATAAGCACAATGAACACGATGGCTGCTAACAAAAGATTACTTTTTGACAAAATCATATATAGCAGTACAAAGTTCACAAAGTAACGGACAACGCTGTCAATAATATGTGTGGCTGTCTCTTGATATCGTAAAATAGCCCATTTTATACGTATATTAAAGTACTTTACTACAAGTAAAGCTATGAAGATCCAAAAAAAGTCTATAAAATGCCCTTTTTCTACTGCAACATACAATGGCATCGCAGCCACTAAAAGCATTAGTAGTATGTAACTTTGCATAATTAAACTTAGATTTATACTCTTCTTAAAATAAGGTGTTAGTTTTTTCTCAATTGGAAGTAAGAAAAACATATCTGGTTCTTTTAATAAGGTATAAATTGGACTTTTAGTAAGAACTATTGCAATAATCGCAGCAATGATTATAGCTGCAGGAAAAGAACGATCAAGCGTTTTGACCCATTCACTATAATAATAAGCGAGTCCTCCAAAACCAATGATTAAAACGAACACTAAATGACCATTAAATATATACTTTAAATATTTTTGAAGTTCCTGTACGAAAATAGCGAACCGATTTCTCCATAATTCATTACTATTCATGATTTTCTTCCTTTGTTAATTCAATATAAAGGTCATCTAACGAAGCATGTGGCATTCCAAATTCTTCTCTTAAATCATCTAATGTTCCTTTTGCACGTATTTGCCCATTGTGTAGAATTACAAAAGAATCACAGTACCTCTCTGCCGTTGCTAAAATATGAGTAGACATTAGGATACCTGCTCCACTTTCTTTCATCTGATTCATTAAGTTTAACAAGGACTGAATTCCAAGAGGATCTAACCCTACAAATGGCTCATCTACAATATACAGAGACGGTTGTACTAAGAATGCGCACATAATCATAACCTTTTGTTTCATCCCTTTTGAAAAATGAGCAGGAAACCATTTCAATCGCTTCTCCATTCGAAATTCCTTCAATAGTTTTTCTTTTCGTAGATGAAATTCTTCTTTTGGTATATCATATGCCATTGCCGTTAAATGTAAATGTTCATCAAGTGTTAGCTCATCGTATAATACTGGCGTTTCTGGAACATACGAAAACTGCTTACGGTACTTTTCAAGATTTTGCTCTAGAGTAATATCATTGATGGTAATACTTCCTTTTTTCGGTTCCATAGTCCCAATGATATGTTTGATGGTTGTACTTTTTCCAGCACCATTTAAGCCAATCAGTCCAACAAGCTCACCTTTCTCAACATTAAAGCTAACATCATTTAAAACCATATTTTTTGTATATCCACCGGTTAATCCATTTATTTGTAAAAGAGTCATACAAAGATTCCTTTCTTATATAGAACTTAGTTACGTATGATTTTAACAAAAATTCTGGTTAATATACACTCTCCTCATCCAAAAAACCATAATTAACCATTATATATTTTGAAATATTGGTTATGCTATTTAGTGAGGAAGGAATGAATCAAGTAATTGGTGTTTATACAACATTTCAATTTTTGAAATGAGGTGTCTCGAAAAGACAGGATATCGATTATTAGCAACTTTCCTAAATGCAAGGAGATGGTTCTCTTGCAAAACTATTCTAACCGTTCAAATACAAGCACATAACTGATTTCAATATTGAGATGAGGTGTTTGTTAAAGGCAATTAATCGATTTATACGTTGTGAAATGAAAAGATCCAATGTAATGGAGATGGTTGCATTGAACATAGAATTTTCTCTACACTAACACTTTATAGTCAAATGAGGTGTTTACTGCAGAAAGTGACCAGCAAAGTTGACTACAACGAGTAATTCCTTCCTCAGCCGACGGGGTGCACAATACTGTGCATCCTGTTTTACTGTGCCAAACCCGTACATCTTGTGGTAAAATATGTAGGACTTTATTATCTAGTGAAAGGGTGAAACAATATGAGCGATTGCATTTTTTGTAAAATTATTAAAGGTGAGATTCCATGTTCTAAAGTGTACGAAAATGAGCATGTACTCGCATTCCTTGATATCAGTCAAGTAACAAAAGGTCACACATTAGTGATTCCAAAATTACATAAAGAAAATGTTTATGAATTAACACCAGAAATGGCAAGACATATATTTGAAGCGGTTCCTAAAATCGCAAATGCGATAAAAACAGAATTTAATCCAATTGGGTTAAATACATTAAATAATAATGGTGAACATGCTGGACAGTCTGTCTTCCATTTTCATATGCACCTGATCCCAAGATATGGTGAAGGAGATGGATTTGGAGCAGTTTGGAAAACACATACAAGTGAGTATTCACCAGAAGATCTTCTTCAAATTTCATCAAGCATTAGCAAACATATCGAAGAATAATCGAATAAAAAACAAGATGCCTCTAATG
>NZ_CAPG01000006.1:0-45169 GCF_000321185.1 Bacillus sp. AP8 | reverse complement strand
TATCCATATTCTAGAAACTAAACAAAAAGGTCAACCAATATAACATTGGCTAACCTTATAATACGAACGGGTGCGTTAGCGGAACAAGAGAGACAGTTAAAATGTCTCTCTTGTTTAGTCGTTAGCAACAATATTTTCATACAGCGCCTTTTGAAAACACTTGCTTTGTTCGTTTATTTTACATTTCTTAAAAAGAAAAATCGCTTTTAGAACAATCTCTCAAATTTAGCCTTTTTCACTACATTTTTACTAGGATTCAACATAATTAATATTATATTCTTGAAACCAGATTTCCATTTGTACTAAATGGGCTAATAATTGCGGCCCACTCATCAATTGACCGAACCATGGGGTAGTAAAGGATTTTCCTTCTGAGGCAATTAACTGTTCTAATTGATCTTTTTTAAAAAACTCATGAAGAGCACTCCCTCGATTATCAACAACTATTTTTAATAAACTGGTTACCTTCTCTGTATATATTGGATGATGTGTTTTAGGGTATGGACTTTTCTTTCTATATAGTACCTCATCAGGTAATATGCCTTCCATCGCTTTACGTAATATGCCTTTCTCTCTGTTTCCTGTCATTTTCATTTCCCACGGTATGTTCCAAACATATTCTACTAGTCTATGATCAGCAAATGGTACGCGTACTTCTAAACTAGCAGCCATACTCATACGATCCTTACGCTCTAATAAATTGGTCATAAACCAATGCATATTACTATAAAACAACTGTCTTCTTTGCTTTTCTATATGTGTTTCTCCTTCTAACAGCGGAGTTTCATTTAACGTTTCCTTATAGCGTTCTCGAACATATTCTTCTACTTTTAATTTTTCATTCCAATAATCCTTTAAAAAGAAAGAACGTTCTTTAACGGAACGAATCCAAGGAAAGCTATCCAAATTTAAATCGTTGGAATGAAACCATGGATAACCACCAAAAATCTCATCGGCGCATTCACCAGACAAGCTAACAACAAAATTCTTCTTTATCTCCCTACAAAACCATAAGAGAGACGAATCAATATCCGCCATTCCAGGTAGGTCCTTTGCCAAAACAGCTTGCCGTAAACCATCCACTAATTCTTCTTGTGAAATAATACAACGATGGTGAATGGTTTGATGATCCTGAGATACCATTTCAATCCACGGGCCATCTGCACTCGGTTGAAAGGCATTACTTTTATAATACACATCATTGTCCTCATAATCGATAGAATACGTATGAAGATTAGGCTTTCCTTCTTTTTTATAAGCTAAAGCCGCAATGGCTGTAATCACACTAGAATCAACACCTCCAGAAAGTAACGTACAAAGAGGAACGTCAGAAACTAGTTGTCTTTCAATCGCATCTTTTACAAAAAAACGTACCTTCTCAGCTGTTTCTTCTAGACCATCGTGATGCTTTTCACTTTTAACATCCCAATATCTCCAAATTTTTAACCCTTCTCTTGATAACTTCAGTGCATGTGCCGGGCGCAACTCTTTAATTCCTTTAAATATACCTTTGCCAGGTGTATGAGAAGGACCCAAACCAAACAATTCAGATAAACCCTCTCGGTCAATTTCTGTTTTTACTGTAGGAAATGCTAATATAGCTTTTATTTCTGATGCAAATAATAAACCCTTACCTTCTTCACGATAGTATAAAGGCTTTACCCCTAAGCGATCCCTAGCTAGAAACAATATTTGTTCATTATGGTCCCAAACGGCAAATGCAAAAATGCCATTAAGATAGTCTACAGCCCTTTCTTTCCATTCTATATAAGAAGTAAGTAAAACTTCAGTGTCAGAATGACCTTTAAACGAATATCCTTTTAATAACAGGTCTTTTCTTAAATCTTCTGTATTGTACAGCTCACCATTATAGCAAATGGTAAAACGACCATGAGAGTTCTCTATAGTCATTGGCTGCTTGCCACCCTCTGGATCAACAACTGTTAATCTTTTATGAGCAAAACAAGCATGTAGGTTACTCCACACATCGCTCTCATCTGGTCCTCGAAGACTTAATTTATCTGCCATCGTCACGACAGTTTCTTTTTCATTCATTAAATTACGTGAAAAATCTACCCAACCAGTGATTCCACACATAACAATCACCCTTTCCAAAGTTGTATCTGTTACCTATCACTGGTTCACATATATGTTCACCGATGTTGTGCTGCACGATTTCAGCTAAAATTTTTTCGAGCTTTATATTCTTATTACGTGTAATAGCCTATGCAAAAGGGAAAGATGTGTTAATGTCCCATTTGAAATTTTTTACATTCATTACAATAGAAAATAATCCAATCTTAGCGATTACATTTTCACATTGTAGGCCAACGCTGAAAGCCTTTATCATACTTAAAAACTAAAATAAATAGTTGTTTATCTATGAGAGCATGATATTTTTGCATCCGGAGGGTATAAAATGAATAATCAGCAAAGAACTGAATTAATTAGACACCAATCTAGAGCTTTTACATCAGGTATTGTTGAATATATTAATGATCAATGGGTATTCTTTAATGATGAAAATGATGAAGCATATCCATTAGAAGAGTATGTGAATAGTGAAATAGAAATTTATCGAGGAAATAGGTGGAGAAAAGGATTTTTATCCGACACTGGTACGGTTACAATAAAAAAAGAGTCCATCTTCTTAATCCACCAAGAACCTGTGAGAATTAAAAAAAACTTACAATATGCATTTGAGCGATTATTAGAAGAGCTAAATGATGATTCTTTCTTCCAATTTATTATGACATTAAATTCGCTTTCATTCTCTATTTACGATTGTATTTATGGCTACAATCAGCTTGCCTTTTTACGTGACAAAAAGAATTGTAGCGGCGTCAATTTTTTTACCTTTGACAATGGGATATGTGTTTGTTCTGTTCAACATCATTTTGTATATTCTAAGAAAGAACATGATCGTTTTGAATTTACTCAAAACACAGGAAAACGGATTGTCATTGAAAAATTAAATCCTATTTCCTAATATAAAGGTCCTTTTATTATTGGATTTAACGAGTAGTGTGTATAAATGAAATGACACTCCAGGATGCTCGCATTCCAATGGACGTCCGGTAAGCCTCCCTGTCACAAAGCCCTGTGGAGACTCATCTTGTTCAGCTGCTTCAGTAGGAGTCTCCCACCTTACACACACTTTCAACCAACCATTTTCTTAACTTTGAAAACAAAAAACTTTTAGAAAAAAGACTAAATAAAAGATAAGGCTGTATGAAAAGGGATTTTTATCACTTTTCAGAGGCCTTATCTTTATATTGTCTACTTCTTTACGTTTTGTGCTCTTTGCTTGATATTAAGAGTAATATGGAATTTAAAAAGGTGTCCATCATTTATTTGGACTCCCTTCTCTTTATACGTAGTCGATCATTGTTCATTTACAATCTTTTGATCTAAAAGCCTTCTTTCAAAAGCTTCAATTGTTAGTGGTTTATTAATATAAAATCCTTGAGCATAATGGCAATCCATTTCTTTTAATAATTCAATTTGCTCTTCCGTTTCTACACCTTCTGCTATAACTTTCATTGATAGACCATATCCCATCATAATAATTGCTTTAACGATTGCAATCTCAGACGTGTTTTCCTTTAAGTTATTAATAAAAGAGCGGTCAATTTTCAAATAATCAATGGGCATACTTTTCAAATAGCTTAATGAAGAGTATCCTGTACCAAAATCATCAATAGATACTTTAACACCTAGAAGATGCAATTCATCGATTATTGAAATACTATAACTTAAATCGCTAATCATAACGCTTTCTGTTAATTCTAAGTGTAGATATTTTGCTTCCAATCCTGTTTCATTTAATGCATTTGTTACTTTTTCTAAAAAAGATGGCTGTTGAAATTGATGGGCCGATACGTTTACCGAAATGACTAAATCCCCCAAGCCCTGCTCTTGCCACTCTTTATTTTGCCTACAAGCTGTATATAACACCCATGTACCAATTTCTTCAATAAGCCCCGTTTCTTCTGCTAAGGGGATAAACTCTCCAGGTGAAATTAGCCCTTTGGTTGGATGCTGCCATCGAATTAATGATTCACTTCCGTATACTTCACCAGATTTCAAATCAACTAATGGTTGATAGCATAAATAAAATTCTTGATTATGCATCGCCTTTCGCAGGCTGCTTTCTAGCTCTAATCTTTGTATAGCTTCATTATTCATTTCATTACAAAAGAACTTTATTTGATTTCCTCCCTGAGACTTGGCACGATTCATTGCAAGATCTGCATTTTTTAATAATCTTTCTGAATCTGTTCCATCTTCAGGAAACATAGAAACACCTGAACTTGAAGTGATGTAAAATTCTTGATTTTTGTAAACAAGCGTTTTTTCTAATGTGGATTTTATGTTTGTAACAATCTTCTGAATTTGTTCTACACACACGTTTTTCGTTATGATTAAGGCGAATTTATCACCAGCAAATCTTCCCACATATGTACCTAAAGGAGCGTTATTTTTTATTCTTTTAGCCAGTTCTCTTAAAATTTCATCTCCAGCTTCATGTCCTAAGCTATCATTAATCATTTTAAAACGGTCCACGTCAATAAAAACAACAGCTAATTCTCTTTTTTTCTTGTGTGAACGGCTCAAATGTTCTTTTAATAATTCTGTGAATCTTGATCGATTAGGTAAGCCTGTTTGTGCATCGTAATAAGAAAGTTCGACTAGTTGATCCTCAATTCGTTTTTGATCACTTATATTACGACCTATTCCATAAACAGCCACTACCTCATTATTTATGATAATAGGTATATTCTTAATCTGAAAATATTGTATTTCACCGCTATTCGATTGTATATCAATCTTATACTGCTGATACTTTCCTTTCACAGCTCTCCTGAAATACATTCTTGCTTTCGATATATCTTCTATCTTGAGAATATCTAACACAGACCGCCCCATAATATTTGTTTGAGCATCCGAAGTTAGTTCCATAAAACTTTTATTAACTCTTGTTATCTTTCCTTTAACGTCTGCTAAATAGACGAAATCTGTATTATATTCAAAAAAGGAAGTAAAATACTGATCTGAATTCACCAATTCCTTCTGTAGAAATTTTATTTCCTTGGTCGTTTCCTTCATTAATTGGGACAGAACCATAAAAGCTCTCATTTCAGCGGTCATGTTATAACGTAATGTATTCACTTTACGTTCATGAACAACGGTATTTTCAGACATAGAAATCATTGAAGCTATTTTAAAAGCATTTGGGTAATCTTTGGAAATACTATTAAAAAATAAATTATTAGATAAAAAACCACTGTGATTTGCTATATTAGATAATAATCGTAATTCTTCTTGTGCAAAGCTCTTTAATAAGTGCTTTTTCGAAAGATCTTGATAAATAAATATGGTCTCAATTGGCGTTTTCAACATTTTTTTCATCATCTTCTTAGATTGCTGTATAGATTCATCTAGCTTTACATAAGCAAATGCAAGCGAATCCCCTTCAAAGACTTTTTCACTTAGTTCAACTGCGCCATTTGATAGAAGCTTATGAATGTAAACAATCCGTTCTTTGCCATTTCTAACAATAATCAATGGGAATTCTAAACTGTGATTCTTAATAGATTCAGTGAAATACTTCCCTAAATAGTTCTCGAAAATATGTATAGGTTTTTTATCATTGATAGTATATACAATATTCTTATTTGCACATGTTATAGAAAACATTTTCCCTATTGAAGCCCATTTCTGATCGTCATATGTCGATACGATTAAGTCGTTGTTTGATAATACGGCTGCTACAACACCATCCTCAATCATTTCATTCTCCGTGAAAACCATTGGTTTTTGATTATCAATAGGACTTGCAATACCACCAGTAATAACAATATCGTGCCCATGTTCTACTATCCCATTCATGACCTGCGACAATCTTTGTTCTAAGCCGGCCGACAAAAGAAATATGACCTTAGCATCATTTCTTCCTAAATGGCTAATTAATCTATTTCCTAATTCTTCACTGTTTAAAAAATCTTTACTTCTATAAGCTCTCTGTTTTATTTCCGTATTTTCAAAAATTGTAAAAGATATTACAATTTCCTTCTCGTACATTTGACCATCAGCTAATTCTCCATTAGCCGTACACCCGATTATGACACCAAGAGGAAGATTCTCTTTTAAATTTACTAATAGGGTAGACAATAGCTTCTGATCTCTTATCCCTGAAAAGATTTGAACCAAAAGATTGGGATATTCCGAAAGTTCTTCTCGTACAATAAATTGCTTCAAACTTTCTACATCTGTATAAAGATAATTTAGAGATTTAGCCAATGATTATCACCACTCAAAAAAATTCTACGCTTGTCATCTCTTAAAATATCATAAATAAATTGTAATATGTGAAAAAATAGGAAAAAACCACTAATTTTTTAGTGGTTTTTTCCTGAAAGTTTGTAAAATTGTAATAAAAACATAGGCATTTTTTCATAATGAACACTGGCTAAAACACCATTTCCTATGTAAAAGCCGGCGACACTTAACAATTAGCTTATTTTTCTTTTCTATTAGAACAAGTTCAATCCTAATGGTAATTGAAGTCCCATTGCAACTGTTAAAACAAATACAATAACAAATGCAACTGTTAAACCTTTAACACTTTTACCTTTTTTCATGTTAACTAGTACTAGTTCCATTAAGGCAATCACTACGATTCCTAAAACAGCTTTACCAATATACTCACCATTAATATTGCTTAACTGCATTAATATGAGACCACCAGTCAATATTATTAATAAGTAAACTAGTCTTAATGTCATATGTGTCATTTTATACGCTTTTTGATCGCCTTTTTTCAGTAAATTCGAAGCTACTATTAATAAAATAACAGCTATTACCCAAGTTGTTATATGCATATGAGTCATGAGAAATTCTCCTCTCTACAAATATTCGTCTACATCATAACATAAGCAATATTCTATTCCTATTAATTAGCTTATCACTATCTATATATTGTAAAATATTAGTCTATTTTGTTACAAAGAGTACCGATTTGTTCAATTGTAATTTCAATAACATCGCCTGCTCGCAAAAACTTTGACGGATTGAATCCTTTTCCGACCCCAGCTGGTGTTCCTGTTGCAATAATATCACCTGGCTCTAAAGTCATCCCTTTTGAAATAACTTCTATAATCTCAGGGATTGAAAATATAAATTGTTTTGTGTTCCCATCTTGTCTGAGCTCACCATTTACCACAGTCTTCACCTGTAATTCAACTGGTTCAGAAATCTGTGACTTGTGAACAATATATGGCCCCATTGGGCAGGTTCCATCTAAGCTTTTACCTAAAAAGAATTGCTTATGACGGGCTTGGATATCTCTCGCAGTGACATCATTAATGATTGTATAACCAAATATATATTCATTTGCTTGCTCTTTTTTAATAGCTTTTCCTTTTTTACCAATTACAACGGCTAACTCTCCCTCATAATCCATTTGTTCTGTAATATCAGCATGACTAGGGATTACTGCATTATGACCTATTACAGTTGTTGGTGTCTTTGTAAAAAGCATAACATCATTAGGAATATCCGCTATACTTCCCATCTCAATAGCGTGATCAGCATAGTTTTTTCCTACACAAAATATATTCTTCAATGGTCGAGGGATTGGAGCTTTCCAAATCACCTGTTCTTTATCCAACCAAAAGGATTCTTCAACAGATTCTGATTCTGCCCATTTCTCCACCTCTTTAATACAAGAAATAATTTCTTCTCCACCTTCAATTATTTCTTGCATTGTTTCTGGAAGAGTATGATTATACTTATAAAATACATTAGCGGCTCTTATCACATCTAATAACATTCCATTTTTGGAATTTTCTAAAACAATAATATTTCCATTCTTCCATTCTACAGTTGCAAATTTCATTCTTAATCTTCCTTTCTATTTAGAAGACTGTTTTCGAAAATTCATTGCCTATTAACAAAGAATGAGTATAGGCTGAATTCTGCTCTTTCCAAGGGACGCACGGTGATTCTACACACCACATACTGCCTGTGTGGTCTCACCTTTCGCTCCAATCAACCGTCCTGTTATCCATTGATTTTATTCACCCATTAAACGTATTGATAAGCAACAATCTATTAGAAAACAGCCACTTAGAAAAATAATAAAATCTATCTACTTCTAACTCTTTTAAAAACAGGCTTTTGTCCATATGTACCAAAGCGCCATAAATATTCAATTGGCCCATAATTAAATCGCTTCATCCACCATTTGCTTATGAGTATTTGCATTGCATAAATAACAATGACTAAACAAAACCCTAAAGTGTAAGAAATCTTTCCATAAAGTCCAAAACCATAAGAATAAAAAAGAGTGGTGCATAATAGAGATTGAAATAGATAATTACTAATGGACATTCTACCGACATTAGCAAGCGGCTTCATAAAACGACTAACTCTCTTTCTTTCCAATAATAAGGCTACACTCGTTATATAAAACAAAGCCAATAACGGTCCACCAAATTGATCTTGTGATAGCATGTTCGTATAGCTAAATCCATTTATATAGGGTTGAATTTTTAGAAGCATTCCACCTACAAAACTAATAACCATTAACCACATTAAAAGTTTTTTATATTGTTTAATATTTGTAAGCCATTTTAATTTAGCGAATCCTGCTCCAATCAACATTAAGGGCAATATATTTATTAGTAATAGCCATATAGCAGTTGGATCGTTCGCAAATAACCAATCTGTAGAACGTTGCTTCATTACTTCCATAAAACTGCCCTCACTATACACATGTACAGACTGTATTACAGCTTCTGGATTATATAAGATGCTCATTAATTCTTCCTGGTCCAATAATAGTGAAGACAAAACCAATAAGGTAAACGGAATC
The DNA here is from genome assembly GCF_000321185.1 of Bacillus sp. AP8. Taxonomy (NCBI): domain Bacteria; kingdom Bacillati; phylum Bacillota; class Bacilli; order Caryophanales; family Bacillaceae; genus Bacillus; species Bacillus sp. AP8. The sequence goes on along the minus strand of NZ_CAPG01000006.1, from coordinate 36,291 downwards.
ACATATAGTAATAGACCTGTTATAATTAGTGTTTTTCCTTTACGTTTATAAAAAAGTAACAACCCTAGTCCAGTAATTGCATATGTAATTAAAATATCCCCATGCCATACAAAAAAAGCATGAATTAATCCAAACAATAATAAGAACCATAATCTTCTTGTGAAATTTAGAGGAAATGATCGATTTTTCAAAGCGGCCCTTTCTGCCATCATCATAGCTCCATAACCAAATAAAAAAGCAAATAATGGATAAAAACTTGCCTGTGCAAAAATATCAACAATCGCATATAAAACAGTGTCACTTGTATTAGTCCAATATGTTTTAGGATTTAAATATAGTATCGGACTAAAAAACGAAGGCATGTTCACTAAGAAAATCCCTAGAATAGCCATTCCTCTTAATATATCTAATGAAACAATTCGGTCATTTTCCTTTATGGGCATCATCGAATTTTTCACTTCTCTCCTCCATTCTACTATTCTTTATCCAATTATAACTCGAAATGTTAGAAAATTAATAATTTTTAACTAGTTATTTTCAGTAAGTATAAAAAAAGAGAGGTTATATCCTGCGATATAAGACACTCTCTTTCCAATAGATATACTATTAGTTTACGAATCTACCTGTTTTACCATGCTCTTCCCAATACGTATTACGCAATTGTACTTTTTGAATTTTTCCAGATGCTGTTTTAGGTAGCTCGTCCACAAATGTTACGCTTGTAATCGCTTTAAAATGTGCTAACGAATTTCTTGAAAATGCAATTAAGTCAGCTTCAGTCACCGTTTGATTTGGTCTCAGTACAACATAAGCATGAGGTGTCTCTCCCCACTTTTCATGAGGAACGGCTATTACAGCTGCTTCTAATACATCAGGGTGATCATATAAATTTCCTTCAACCTCAATGGAAGATATATTTTCTCCTCCTGAAATAATAACGTCCTTTTTACGATCAACGATATCGATATTTCCATACTCATCGACTGTCCCCATATCTCCCGTATGCAACCAGCCATTTTGAATCGTTGCTAAAGTTGCTTCTTCATTTTTCCAGTAGCCTTTCATGACACCATGACTTCTCACTACAACTTCTCCTATTTGTTTACCATCTTTCTCCACTTCTTCACCTTGTTCATTAATGACTCGTACATCACTTCCACACATAGGATGTCCTGCTTTCGCTTTCATTTTATATAGATCACTAATAGGTAAATGTGATAAATGTGAGCGTACCGTTGATGCAAGACTTAATGGAGCTGATTCTGTCATTCCATACACTTGAATAAATTCCCAACCAAGTTCCCTCTCTACTCTTGTCACAAATGCAGGCGGTGGTGCTGAACCGGCTAAGACAACACGTATGTCTTGTTCAATAACTGGAATTTCAGCTTCATAGTATTGTAATAAACCATTTAATACAGTCGGTGCCATATGCATAATAGATACTTTATGCTTTGCAATCATTTTAAATATTGCTTCAGGTGTTGCTTTCTTCAAGAAAATCTGAGTGGCTCCATTTAACGTGTAATAAAACGGTGCTCCCCACCCATTAACATGGAACATTGGTAAAATATGAAGATATGTATCTCTATCGCTCACTCTTAAATGATGCATTGTACTAAAAGCATGCAAATAATTATTACGATGCGTTAGCATAACTCCTTTTGGATTTCCTGTTGTACCACTCGTATATAATAATGAACAAACATCATTTTCATCAACTTCTGCCCGATTAAAGCTTTCACCAGTTAAGCCTTCAATCCATTGATCGTAATCAAGCTCATTTGTTTCAGTATCTTTATAATGCACAACAATATGCTCAATCGTTTCTAACTTATCTTTTATCGGTACTATTAATGGATATAAATCTTGATCAACTAATAACACTTTTGATTCACTGTGATTAAGAATAAACAAATAATCATCCGGCTTTAAACGAGTATTTAATGGCACCATTATTGCTCCTAGCTGAAATACCCCATAAAATCCTTCTAACATTTCAATAGTATTCGGTGCTAAATAAGCAACTCGATCCCCTTTTTCAACACCTAACTGCTTTAAACCATGTGATAACTTGTTAATACGGTTATTCAGTTCATTATAAGTAAAGGCTCTGTCTTCTGAATAAATGGCTACTTTTTCCCCAAAAAGTTTAACCGCTCTGTCCAAAAAGTCTGTTACAACTAATGGTACAATCATAAATCCCCCACCCTTCGAATGTAAAAAAATACTATATAAGTAATATTTTAGCATATTATTCAAATATTTAACAATGTAAAGTTTTACTCAATTAAAAGGACCAACCACTAGTAAAATGAAGATTTATAGGCTAATAACGCACAATCCCATTGATCTTTCATAACATAATAGAAATTAGTTTAAGTAAGGTGGATGTCATGCCAGCAATCGTAGGTGCCATACAAGTTGTAAATATTAGTGGTAGCGGTGTTTTTCACGTTGGTGATGTATTTAAAATTTCCCCAATCTCAACTTCGAAAACTTTTGCCGGAGCAGGCTCATTTAATACGGGTGAAAATCTATCTGTATATAATGGCAATAGTCACTTAATTGTTTATGACAATGATGGAACAGATCAACCAATTTTATTTAATGTATAATATTTCAAATGAAGGAGGAAGACAATGAATTTCTATGTAAACCAAAGTGTTCACATTCAATGTATTAAAATTACCAGTATTAGCAACTCTTCTGTCTTCCAAATTGGAAGTGCCGGTATTATTAAATCTCTGTCAACACTAGCTAATACAGGAGAATATACTGAAATTGCTCCTAAACCTATAGGTGGGCCGCTAGTAGTTCAATCAAAAACTTCTTAATATATCTATAGGCATTCACCTAAATCGACTTGTAACATAAACTATTTATTATCCTACTTTGAACGAAGGTGAATGTATTATGAATAATGACTTTTACACATATGCTATGGAGATGAAAAAATATCTTGAAAACCAAGAAAGAAGAATTGCAGCACTTGAAGCTGAACTCATTGCTATAAATAATAAACTGAAAGAGTTTGAAGCCAAAGCTCCTGTGAATATTGAAAAAATAGAGTATAAATTTGATCAGTTAAAAATAGAAAAGTTAGATGGGACTTTAAATATCGGTCTAAATCCTGCCGAAGTTCAGGAGCTCGGTGATTTTACAGTTTCAGACCAACCTTACCCAATACCTTTTACCACACAAACAAGAACTAAGTTATCTAAAGAAATTTCAGAAGATGTTATCAAATTTATCGATCAAAATTTAGCAGACATTATATCTCGAGTTGAAAGTGAAATGGGTGTTAAATTCGAAGGACAATACGACGAATTTATAAAAGAGGATTTATACAAACAACTTCATAATCGGATTCAATACTATTTCAAACAATTCCCTTACAATGAATCACTCGAAAGACATGATGCTTATAAAGAACGAATCGCAGAACAAATCAAAACTGACATTGAGCAGGCCATTCGATCCTTTTTATCCAATCTAAATCAAAATACGGAAGGAATGTAATTATGAATTATCATGTAACAAATGAAAATCTTTGTGTTGGGAAGATTGACATACTTAGTATTTCCAGTTCATCGCTTCTATTAGTTGGTGATTCACAAACCATTCAACTAGCTTCTTCTTTTGATACGCCACCAGAATCGCTTATTCTAGGACCACTAGTACCACTTGCTCCAAAAGGATAATAAGTTATGTTATCTCGGACGTCACAAGTAAATTTTATCGAAGTAACCAGTATCCTTTTTTCATCCAATTTGCAAATTGGCGATACAAAATATATTAATGGGCAAACGATTATTTTAGCAGAACAGCATGAAGCACACATTTTCACTCAAAAGAAAGAACAGGAAATAACAGATCTTGCCAATTTTTCTCCTATTCCCCCTTTTCCAACTATATTTGAAAATTTTACAACTACTACTTTTAATAAAAAGAATAAAATTTTTGTCGATTGGATTGATATTGGCGTTGTCTCTGCAGCATCTATTCTAGCCGTCGGAAACAGTGACCATGTAAGAATGATTTCACAGGTAGATAATATACGACATTTGGATTTGTCATCTCATGAAAGTAACAAAAAAATTTAAACAGAGATTATAAATATCGAACAAATTTTAAGATAACTATGAAAGGAGAATGAAAGCATGCCTGCAATTGTAGGACCCATTCAAGTGGGAAGCATTACCGGTGGTTCCATTCAATTTGGTGATGCCTTAGTTTATTCTCCTAAGTCATCTAGTAAACAAGTAACGGGATCAGGAACAACAAATACAGGCTTATTTATTATTACGAATAACGGAATAAGTGTGAACAATACACTTGATACCAATTTAATTGACCAACCTATTGTGGGGAATAATTAAAAAGTATAGAAATAGCTTGTCATACTAGCCTATTTATAAAATACAAAAGGGGCCATCTAAAAAGAGATTTTTCATCCCTTTTTAGATGACCCCTATGAACTTTACATTATCTAGTATTTTAACAATGCTTTTTTCAAACGTATACTTACTTCTAAAAAAAGCTGCTACGACCTTTGTAAGCCCTTTTCTATGTCCATCAAAAATTTGATGTAAAACCAGTTCCTCTTTTAGGACTCTTACATCTCCATTAGATGTCCACCGTCATCAAAGAAGTATAGATATTTTTCCTTTAATTCTACTTTTAGAATACTTTCTACAGCTTTTGTATAGAGATTTATTTGCACTTTATAACGATTTTTTAGAATAGGTTGTGCTTCTTGATAACCATTTGTAAAGCGTTCTGTAATACGATCTGTTTTGTAATCAAGCAAAACGAATCCTTGCTCATCTTCGAATAAACAGTCAATAACCCCTTGTACCAAAACGGTTTCTTCTGGGCCATTCCAATCACTATATGCTTCACTTGCTGGTATAGCCATACTGAATGGAACCTCTCGATGTAAAGTATGAGCTTTTTGCATTCTTTGAGCTATATCACTCTCAAAGAAGCGGAGAATTTCATCGTTATTAATAGCTTCAAGCTGCGTTACAGTAAGAAATTCTTTTTGAACTAAATCAAGCTTCAAACCTTCTAATACTTCCACCGTAACTGGTTTTCTCACATCAATTTGCTGCATCACTAAGTGTGTAATCGTTCCTTTTTCAGCTGATGATATGGACTCTTCCTGCATAAAGGCTGGACGACTATAGATTTTTTTCCTTTGAGGGATTAACTGTAAAGAATTCTCTCTCTCACTGATTTCGACTTGTCGTTTTAATTCTGTTACCGTTTGTTTTGATAAATGAGTGGTTGCAGCATGGTGATTATATGTCCAATTCAACTGTAGCTTTATTTGCTCTGAATAGGATGACTCTACATCAATTGGATCTAATGCTTTAATGGATTCAATAATACTTTGATCTATTTGTTCCTCGACATTTACTTCTTGTTGTAACTCAGAAGTATCTATGATATTCATTTTCCAACACGATGAATGGGAAGTAATATCTGTTGAATGATTTGAACCCATTGCAAATATTTCTTTCATTTGCTCATGACGAACTAAAGCAGGACCAATCCAATCACTATAGCTTTTAGCATTTGCTCGGATATAATCTTTTAACAACCAATCCTCATACCCCTGTACATTTTTCCATTTTTCAATGGATTTTTCTGCATCCTTTAATGTACCAATCAAAATGAGCTTTTCTTTTGCTCTTGTGAGTGCTACATATAAGACCCTCATTTCCTCTGCAATCATTTCAAGTTGTTTCTTCTTTTTAAAGGCAATTTGAGGTAGTGATGGGTAGGTTATACGTAGCTCTGGATTCGTATATTTACAAGCAAAACCATATTCCTTATCGAGTAAATAATTTTTCTTTAAATCCATCATGTTAAACTGCCTTGAAAGACCTGCAATAAATACAACTGGAAATTCCAAACCTTTACTTGAGTGAATCGTCATAATTCTAACAACGTCTTCTTGCTCACTCAACGCTCTAGCTGCTCCAAGATCATCTCCGCGATCCTGCATTCTTTCAATAAATCGTAGGAAGCGAAATAGGCCTCTGAAGGAGCTATCTTCGTATTGACGAGCTCGATCGAATAATGCTCTTAAATTTGCTTGACGCTGCTTACCTCCAGGCATTCCACCAACATAATCATAAAACTTCGTGTCTCGATACAATTGCCAAATTAAATCCGACAGTGACTTTTGCCTAGAAAGTTCTCGCCAGTTTTCTAATGATTGAACAAATTGATCTAGCTTGTGATAGTATAAGCGATTGTCTTCCGTCTCTCCTTCTTCCCAATAGCTTTGTAAAGCTTCAAAGAAAGAGACTGAAGAATGACTAATACGGATTTGCGCTAATTGTTCCTCATTAAGCCCGACAATTGGTGATCGTAGTACAGAGGCTAGAGGAATATCTTGTAATGGGTTATCAATGACCTTTAATAAATTCATCATAATAGCTACCTCTGTAGCTTCAAAATAACCAGAAGACAGATTTCCATAAACAGGAATACCTTGCTGTTTGAATTCCTCCATAATTTCTGGTGTCCATGTCATAGAGCGCATCAGAATGACGATATCCCGATAAGTAATCGCACGCTTTACACCTGTTTTTAAATCAGTAATAACCTTTTTACTAGAAATCATTTCTTTTATTGATTTAGCTAATAACCTTGCTTCAAGTTGAACTTTTTCAAGATCTTCCCCCTCAAAAGAATCTCCTTCATCTTCAAGATTTGCAGCAAAATCATTACTTTGATCAATAAATTGAACTTCAATTGGATAGCTTTCCTCTTCAGGATAAGGAGCTCCTTTTTTTAATTCAGCATCCTCATCATATTCAATTTCACCAACATTTACCCCCATTATTTGCTTAAATATATAGTTGGTTCCATCTAATACTTCTTTTCTACTACGAAAATTTTGGTTTAAATCGATTCTTAAGCCGCCCTTTTCACCATCATGTCTAAATCGAACATACTTTCCAAGAAATAAATTTGGTTCAGCCAGTCGGAAGCGATAGATGGATTGTTTTACGTCACCAACCATAAACATATTGCCATCAGCTTCACTATCATAGCTAATTAGTTTCAAGATCGTTTCTTGTACTAAATTCGTATCCTGATATTCATCAACTAAAACCTCTTGGAATTGATTACGATATTTATCAGCTACTAAAGACGGACGTATCGTGCCATCCTCTTCTTTTATCGTTAAAATATCTAAACAATAATGCTCTAAATCCGAAAAATCTACAATTCCTTTTTCTTTCTTTTCTACAGCGTATTTCTCTCTAAATTGTTTAACTAACTGTACAAGCATTTCAACATATTCTTTGATTTCAACCATATCTTTCAAATAGCTAGCTGGTTTTCTTGCAAAAAGTTCTTCCTGTAACCCTTGTACAATCTTTTTTGCTGAATCTCTGAGCTTCTTGCAACGTTTGTCTAACTCTTCATCTACATCTTTACTCGCTTTTTTTAATGTTGAAAACTTCACAGAGTTCATAGCTTCATACATTGTTTCCCACGTCTCAGAACTTGCTGCTTCTAGTTTTTCAATTAAAGCTAAATCTAAAAGAAATGTTTCTGCTCTAGTTGCTGGACCACCAGGAGCTTTTGTTAATTGTAAAGCTTCACCTATAAAATCTTTTGCTTGTGAAAGCTGTAATTCAATATAAAATTTCAATTCTTTTACAAATAATAAAGAATCAATAGTGGTATCCTCATTGATATCATACATAGAAATCATTTCGTCTAGCCATTGCTCAGGATATGGATGCGAACTAGAAAAGCTATATAAAGCTCGTACAATATTTTGTAATTCAATATCATTACGATCACTACTAAATGCATCTACTAGTCGAAAGAATCCTTCATTCTCTTCAATGGCATACTGCTCCTCCAAAAGCTCATCTAACATTTCATCCTTTAATAATTCAGCTTCTGTTGAATCTGCAATACGAAAACCAGGATCGATATCAATTTCATAATAATATTTTCGAATCACTTCTAAGCAAAAAGAATGTAGTGTGCTAATTGAAGCACGATTAATGAGACTTAACTGTCGTCTTAAATGCTGAGATGTCGGATTTTCCTTAATTGCTTTTTCTAGTGCATCTGCTATTCGATGTCGCATTTCTGCAGCAGAAGCATTGGTAAAAGTAACGACCAATAACTCATCCACATTCGTTTGCTCTGATAGGAGCTTATAAATAATTCGATTAACTAATACGGCTGTCTTACCAGAACCAGCGGCAGCGGCTACTAGAATATCTTGATTACTAGCCCAAATAGCTTTCCATTGATCACTCGTCCATGTTAAATCAGCTGGCATTTGCGGTATAGTTGTTTTACTCATAACACTCCTCTTTTCCAATAATACTACTCATTACTTCATTAGCTTTCTTAGGCTGTAATACACGATACTGATTCTCCTCCAATGCACTATCAAACATACAGACACTTTTGTATGAACAGAACGTACAAGGTATACGATCTTTTAATTTATATGGATTTATAATAGTGTGTCCATCCATTATTTCATTTCCTGCTTTTTCGTAGATTGTATGAACATGAGTCCTCAATAACTTGAAGTCTTCTTCACTTGCCACCTTAGATGTTTTACCAATGTTACCATTTTTCAAGAATGAAGCAGAAATAATATCAGATTTACTACTTTCCCCAATAATTAAATGATCATCCATAAGCTGAAGGACATCTTGATTTTCTAACAGTAAGCCTTTCATCTTAAATTGCTTAAAAATTTCTTTTTCAATCTTATCAAAATCCATCATTTCATTCGCCTTAATAATCGGATTATGAACATGGAAATAAAGCATCCCTGCCGGATGTGCATTTGTCCCTACTAATTGACTAGCATAAGATACTATAACATCAAGGTACGTTAACATTTGTAGAGCTAATCCATAATACACTTCATCTAAATTCACGTCTTTTGTGCTAGATTTATAATCAATAATTCTTACAAACACTTCCTTACCATGCACCGCTTTATCTACGCGGTCAATTCTACCAACCAGCTCCATTTTCACGCCATTAGCCAATGTAAAAGTGAGAGGAGGTAGCCCGCCTTCATCACCAAATCCGAATCCAAGCTCTAATTTAATAGGAGCAAAACCACTATGTTTCGCTTGTTCACTTAATACCATTGATGCTCTACTAATAACATTTTCTAACTTTCTTTTTATATAATGATGACGATTTGTGCTTAATAAAATTTGATTTTGTAGTCTTGGTGCTAGTTGTTCAACAGCAATATTAGCTAATCTCTGACATTCTGCCTTTGTTAAAGCAGACCAAGATATATTTTGCTGCTGAAGTTTATCTGAAATAATCTTTAAAGCACCATGAAACAGCTCTCCGATATCTGGGGCTTCCAGACGATAAATCTGTCGCTCTTTTAGCTTAAGACCGTGTGATGCAAAATGAGAAAAAGCACAGCTATTATACTTTTCCATTCTAGATACGCTTGCTTTCATATGTGTCCCATACAATTGTTTAGATGTATCACTAGATAGTTTTCGAGCGATATTCTCATAGAATATACTGCTTAAGACATGTTGTACCTGATATTTTTTTGAATCTAATAAATCGTTGTATAAACTGAACCAAATATTATCAACGTGATATCCTCTTTTTTTCATCTGTAACATTGATGTTAAATAAGAAAGTGCCACATCTTTATTTACCATATACAGCAGTTGCTCTTCTTCCGTTTCTACACTAGGTTCATTTAGTGCATATTTTTCATTTACATTTGCTATCACTTCTCTAATACGCTTTATATAAGGAGATGGTAATAAAGAACCACCTTCTTCATCTCCTAATGGATAGCTAACATAAAGCTTTTCTGAAGCAGTTGTAAATGCTTTATAAGCGACAAATTCTTCATCAAGTAAACGAACGGTTGAATTAGGTGCTACCTCCATCCCTAACTTATTTAAGGTTTGACGATCAGAATCTGATAATATCCCCTCTTCATTAGCCTTCATTGGTAGTACACCTTCATTTAATCCAATGACAAATGCTGCTTTAATATCGGTTAAACGAGACAAATCAAGGTTAGCCACTAATACCTGGTCAATTGCAGGAGGCACTTGAGAGAAGTTCATTGCTTGTAAACCTGAATCAATAATTGTCGCAAATTGTTTAGTAGTTAATGTCGTACCGCCCATGGTTTCTACAAATTGATCTAATAAATCAACAACTGACTTCCAAGCTTGATCGTGATGTCTAGAAGTCAAAACATCTCCTTTTTCTTCCGCCTTTATTTGTAGCTGTTCAAGTTTTTCAGGAGCTGCAATTTCCTCTAAATATAAGAAAATGGCTTTACAATAATCTAACCCTGTTTTAGCCTTTTGGCAGCGTTTATTCAAACGATTGAGAGGCTCAGAAAACAATACCTTCAAATCATTTAATTCATTCTCAATGGCCTTTTCTTGATCTGTTTGTCCTTTTTCTTCTAATTCAAGTCCTCTAAATCTTCTATATTTCCAACGATCTTTTTTCGTCCATGCATCCCCTTTAATACCACGGGATAAAACATAATTCTCAAGCTGATCTACCTGTACACGTAAAGCTGTTTTATTTGCTCCTAAAGGATATAATAATTCTGTTTTAATCGCTCGAAATACAGGCTCGTAACGCCAATTTGTATGAATAATTTCTAAACTAGAACGAATCAACTCTATAAGAGGATGATGTAGCATCGTTTCTTTGCCATCAATAAAGTTAGGTATTTGATAATCTTGAAAAATGGTAACGATTAAATCATGATAAGCTTGGCCATTTCGAACAAGAAGTGCAATATCTTTCCATCTACATTCTTTCGTTCTAACTAAATAGGCTATCTCACGTGCAACCGCTTCTATTTCAGAGCGTCGATTTGATGCAGTAATAACCGTTACATCACTATCACCTTTATATTCAATTGCTGGTCTAATATTAAAATTATTTTCCAAATGAGCCAGACTCGTATTATCTTGAAACCTCCAAACTTCCTTTAAAATAATATCCTCATTAATCTCGATCTGAGATTGGATAGCTAATTGGTATATAGTATGATATAGCCTTGCTGACATACCGAACAAATAAAATTCATGAGGTGGTCCTTGGCGGAACGATTGATCTAAAGTCAAAGATATCGTCACTTTTTTACAATTTTGTAATAACTCTTGAACAACTAATAATTCTTGTGGTGTTAAGCTAAAAAAACCATCTATATAAATTTCAGCTTCCTTAAGATAAGAAGAGTCCGAGATTTTTTCTGCTAAAAGAGTCAAATAATCTTCTGAATCGATGTACTTTCCGAATAGAGCTCTTTCGAATTCAGAGTAAATGATTTCTAAATCATGTAGCTTATCTTTAAAACTATGCTCATCTTCTTGAGTTATTTTTTCATGAATTGTTTCCTTCAATTGCTCAGGTGATATACAAAATCGTTTGAACTCGATTAACATCTCTTCCATACTACTCACAAATCCTGTTTTGCTTGCAGAACGTTGGAACAACTTTAATTCATCTTTCTTTTCTTCTATGATTTTCGTAATCATCATATTAATACCAGTACTAGTCAGATGAGTCCTACTCATTCCACCTGTCTCTTGTAAAACTCTCCATGCTAATCGTGTAAAACTAAAAACTTGTGCAGAAATCATTCCTTGAAGTTCTTCATCACTTGCAATTTTATATTCTGAAAGAAAGGTCATTTGGTCTGGAACTAAATAAATAATAGGGTTTCTTCCTGGATTTTCAATTAATTTACTTTTAATTTCATTCATAATCCAAGATGTCTTACCCGTACCAGCACGACCCATAATAAATTGTAATGACACAATTACAGCTCCCTCTACCCATTTATTGTCTTTAGATGTTATCTTATTTCTTGAAACGCCTTTTCATTCGAGTTACTTATGATATACAGACGATCAAGTGTTATATATTATTATTTGTAAACACGCATTCCTGTTCACAATCTTTGTTACTTAATAACAAAAGTATAAGTATCAATTAGAATCCCCTTCACGATGATCTCTTTCTACGAAACTGTCTGTGAACCTCCACGACGTAAGCACCTGTGGAGTCCTCTCACAAGAGTTTCTCCCTTACGCTTCAATCAAATCCCTCTTAAAAAGATCTTGTTCAGCTAACTTATTTAAAACACCTTTTATAAATTGGTCTAGCTAAATAACCATTCCTCTCTTACATAAAGTAACGAGGTAAACAGATCGAATCTAATCGCCCGTTAACCTCGTTATAGTTCTATATAAAATTCATCTAAGGGCCAATAGCGTACGTTTACTTTTCCCACAACTTGATCCATTGAAACAAATCCAAAATGTCTACTATCGAAACTACCTAAACGATTATCTCCCATAACGAATAAACAATTATCCGGAACCCGATCTTTGCCAGTAATTTCTTTCAAACTAAAATCTCCCGTTTCTTTTTGTCCTAATAAAAGATGATGCTTTTTTGGTAAAAATGGTTCCTCAATCTTTTTGCCGTTCACTATTAGTTGATCATCCTCATATTGAATAGAATCCCCTGGAAGTCCAATTACTCTCTTTACGAAATCTTCATCACTTGAGTGATGAAAGACAATCACATCAAAACGAGAGAAACTACTGAACTCATAGCTTAATTTATTTACAATCAATTTATCTCCATCTTGAAGTGTAGGTTGCATAGATATACCATCTACATCATAACTCGAAAAAATAAAAGTTCGAATAAATAAAATAAGAATGATGCCCAATACTCCAGCCTTCAGCCATTCAGCGAGTATGTTTTTCTTACTTTCAGACACTCTATTCCTCCACGCTTTCCTTTTCTCTCTGTCTTTTTTTCACTTTAGATTCAATGTCTCTATTTAAGCTTACTTCTATTCTTCTTCCAACATACCAAAGAATAAAAATAACAACTAACACAATAGCTGTTCTCATTGGCTTCGTAAGTAGTGCTTGTAAGTCATGTCCAACAAAGCTTATAGTGAAAATCATAACTAATTTACCTGCGAGCACTGCAAATGTATATTGCACGCGACTAATTCGAGACAAACCAGCTACTATATTAACTACTGCAGAAGGAGTAAATGGAAAGCAAAGCATAATAAACATCGGTCCAAACCCATGAACATCTAACCATTTCGTTAATTTCGTTACTTGCTTATTTCGTTTTATAAAAGAAAGGATTTTCGTATGGCCATACTTTCTAACGACCAGAAACACCATGATAGCCCCCAATGACGACCCAATCCATGTTAAAAGAAAACCAATCCATAAACCGAAAGCATTTGTATTAGCTATTACAAAAACAAACAATGGTAGAAAAGGTAAAAAAGCTTCAACAAAAGGAAGTAAAATACCTGGAATTGGTCCAAAAGCTTTATAACTCTCAATTAGTTTTAAAATATTATCTTGTGTGATTAATTCTTTCAAACTATCTAGATCCATAAGAAGCTCCTTAATATCAGCTGAATTTCCTTCTAAGTCGATTGGTACGAATATCCTATAAAACCTACTTAAATAGCCATACATAAATCCTACAACTAAAAAGTATTTCTATCTTTAATAATACATAAATTATTTTATAAAAAGAAGAAACATTTATATAGAAACTAAAACTTCTTTCATGTAGATGTAGTATTCTTGCTTACGTTCTAATCAATCACCGTTTTCTGTGAATCTCTAATAAAAATAATGAGCAGAAATCCATAAGAATCCTGAAAGTGAAGTAAGAAAGACTAGACCTCAAAGAATAGGCGACTTAGCTATACCCTTCCAAATGGATTAGAGCCATTATTAACAATAAAACCTATCCTTTTTAATTAATTAGTTTATTGAAGTTAAGCTGGTAGTGTCAATTATCGTGATTGAAGCATCTTCTATGAGTAAAACAATCGTAGAATCTTATTTGGTATTACCGTATACATTAAATGAATTATTATTCTGTAGTGAAGAGCTATCTAAAAAGTGATTTTTTATTCAAAGTCTCCTGCACTTAATATTATCGACACGTTTTATCTGAGTGCTTCCTTACTTTCCAAAAGAAGTGGTTGTTATGGCTTTGTCATATGTTTTGTCTTATTTTACTCTTTGTGTTTTATTCAAGAATAAAATGTAAAAGGGTATCCATCCTATTTTTCTTTTTGAACGCCTTCAGCTTTCATATTTACATTGAACATCAACAACCTAAGAAGTTAATTGAATCCAGAAAAAAAGACCGTGGTTTGATTGTATAAGCCATCTATCTGCTAATTGATAGTAACTTTTTTCATCCACGATCCTATTCAAATTTCTTCTTTTTCCCATTCATCAGAAATTATACATTTTTTGAGGAGAAAAACGACGAGGTAATTAAGATGTTATTCTTTTATGGAGTAATAGCTGCTGTCATTCACTATTAGAGGATAATTGATATTTTCTGCCCGTTTCTAAGATAACACGATCTTTTTTTGTTTTTAATATGGCTGTACGGGCTAATTGGGTCTCAAATGTACCATAAGAAACAGATAATCTAAGCTTACGCTTATTTCTAAAGGTGACAATCGTCTCTCTTGGATTATTTTTCGCAAAACTGTCTACATGAGCATGTGAAATCCACATACAATGATCTCTTTCTGGAGAGGTTGTAGGAAAAACAAAGATTGAAAATGCTCTTTCAATTTCGATGGGAGCTTTATGAGTATATCCGGTTAATGACTTTGTCCCTTTTCTCTGCCCTTCATAATCATAACCAAAAAATTCGCAGCTTCTTTTCACCACATCAATGGGTTTACATGGAGTAATATATTCTCCTCCATCTGATTCAAGTACAAAAGAATAGAACTCTCCTTTAAACACAATTGGTCTAACATACAATGTGTTCGGGTTAATCTCATAATCTTCAACCAAAACTGCACTCTCCATCCAATGCTTCATTTCCTCATTTGAAATGATCTTTACGGTTTCTTCTGCTTGCCTCACATAACCACCCTTTCATTACAATTTTTACCACCACATATAAAATACCATAAATTGGACTTTAGTAGGATTTTTTCACTAAAAATTCATAAATAAGAAAACCTCTATATAGCTTCTTCCTCATTCATCTCGCTATTTTGCTCCTTCACTTCTTATAAATAATAATCAACAATAATAATCAACATCGCCTACTAAGAAGGTTTAAAAAATTTAATTTTAATTTTCTAATTTTTATAGTTGATTTTTATCTGAAAATTCTGTATAGTTATAAAAAGGTCTTAGGGGTGATGCTTCATGAATCATGAACAATCATACACAGAAAAGATGAAATCCTCAGCAATGCACAAGCATTTAGGAAAAGAAACTTATATGTCTGAACTCTACGTCGATATGATCCTTCAAGAAGCTCTTCTGAAAAGTGAGAAAGAAAAATTGCTTTTGAAAATTGATGAAGCTCTAGATCAAAGAAATGAAAAACTTTTTTACCAGTATAGTAAAGATTTAATTGCACTTACTAAGCAATTCGGAACTTAATACATGAAAAAGGCAATCTCACCTTTTGAGATTGCCTTTTTTCTTTGTATTTAACTGTTTAATCAAGCATGTTAACAATACCTGTTACTTATCCACTTTCTTATGTTCACTTTTGTAGTTATCTAGAGTTGAAATTCTTTCTAACATCGTTGGATGGCCATAGCGAAAAATCTTCACTAACCACGGTGGATTGACTTGGCTTAATGATGATTTAGCTAGTTCTTGAAAAGTATTCACAGCAGCATCTTGATCTTCAGTCATTTTTATCGCATAGTGATCAGCACGGCTTTCTTGGTAACGAGAAATACTATTATCTAACGGACTAGAGAGAAATGTTAATAAAGATAAAACACATAAAAATAAAGGAAGCGAAGATAGACTATTCATAGAAGTTATATGAAGATGTGTACCCCACCTTTTCATTACAAACTCCATTAATTTAGCTGTTAACCACAATCCTACGAAACCAAATAATGCATATAAAGCAATTCCGATATAGATATGTTTTTCTACGTAATGTGCCATCTCGTGAGCCATAATAAACAATATTTCATCGTCATCTAACTTATTTAAGGTTGTATCCCATAAAACAATACGAGAATTAGAACCAATCCCTGTAACATAAGCATTCATCGTATTTGTTTTAGATGCCATATTTACTTCAAATACATGTTCTGCAGGAATATTCGCTTCCTCAGCAAGAGCTAATATTTTCGCTTCAAGCTCTTTATTCTTTAACGGATAAAAGTCATTATAAAGTGGATCAATAACAACTGGCTTAACAAACATAAAGAACAACATAAAAGGAATGGATAATACCCAAAGATACAGCCACCATCGTTTCACACTTTTATTAACAAAATAATAAAACACTAAAACAACCAAAAACATAATTCCAAAATTCACCCAAAAATCGATCAGTTCATCCTTCATCCAAAGTGAAAATGACTGCGTTGCTAGTCCATATTTTTCAGACAAATAATAGCTTACATAATTAAAAGGAAAAAAAGCTACAAAAGAAAGTAAGGACAAATAAAAAAAGTAAATAAGCTTTTGAATTATAGATTTAGAAGATATAGCTAGGGACGATTTCATCATTTTATCAGAAAGACCGACTGCTAAAATTAAAAAGTAAAATAACCATTCAAATGGCGTCTCGATAAAGTACAAGAAATTTTTAATCTGAGAAAATTGTTCACTTAATAAAAGCTGCTTTTCATTCATAAATGTAGCTGAATCGGCACTTGTATTCTGATAGTCTAAAGGAATTGAGGTATCAGATAAGTGAAATATATATAAATATACCAATATAATCGTGCATATATATATTCCAATAGACGTTCTTACGGATTTAATCATATATTTTCCTCCCCACTGTATACAAGCCTCCTTATTATTGTAGTACTAAACAGAAAAATTAGAACCTAATAGCAAGATTCGCTTTTCTTTTTTCCTACTACCAAACCGGAAAAATTCATATAAATTTCAATGTTTTACCTATTTTATCACTCTTTACCAATAGGATGTGTTGTATGATTAATATATCATGTAGCAACGTATAGATTGGAATCGGGGTGGAGAAATGAAAAAGCTTTATATTACTTTTTTCACATTATTAATAATTGGAATCGGGTCCGGCATTTATTATTTTACCGGATACAAGCAGTCAAAAATGGCTTTTCCCGAAGATGTTGTTTTACATACACCAAAGGGTGAACCATATACATTTCAAAATCTATCTCCTAAAATTAGATTGGTTGAATTCATGTATACACAATGCCCAGATGTTTGCCCAAACACTACCTATCAAATGAAGCAATTACGTGATCAACTAACCAAAGATGGCGTATTCGGTAAAAAAGTCGAATTTCTAACAGTATCATTTGATCCTAAAAGAGATACTCCAGAAGTTCTTACCCATTACTCCAAAACCTTTGATATCGAGAAAACAAAAGGATGGTATCTACTTAGTGGGAAAAAAGAAGATATAAAAAAATTAACCGATAGCTTCGAATTCTTGTTTCGCGATCCTGGTACAGGTCAGTTCATTCATTCTAGCGCAACCTATTTGCTAGATGAGAAAAACAAAGTAATAGAAGTTTTTGGGATGGGCGAAAAAGATTTTGATCAAGAGAAAGTTTACAAAAAAATAATGAAACAAATTTAAATACTCTTAAAAGCATAACGTATAAAGGGGCAGTCTCAAAATGATTCTAATCATTTTTGAGACTGCCCCTTTGCTTAAATGTTACCTGTTTTGAAAATACATTAAAAGGACCGGTGACGTTTTTTCTTATTACACTAGCATTGCTCTATCGTTGTTCATTTGCTCTCCACGAATTCTTTGGAATTCGTTTAATAATTTTTCAATAGTAAGATTTTGTTTTTCTTTTTCGTTGCTTGTAAAAATGATTTGACCCTTATCCATCATAATAAGGCGATTTCCTAAATCAAGAGCTTGCTGCATATTATGAGTAACCATCAATGTTGTTAAGTGATACTCTTCTACAATAGATTTCGTTAATTGAGTAATTAATTCAGCTCTTGAGGGATCAAGAGCCGCTGTATGTTCATCTAATAAAAGAATTTTTGGCTCAGTAAAAGTTGCCATTAACAGTGAAAGCGCTTGACGCTCTCCACCTGATAGTAAACCAACCTTAGCATTTAATCGATTTTCTAATCCAAGATGAAGTGTTTCTAATTTTTCTTTAAAGAAATCTTTGCGCTTCTTTGTTACACCAAATCGAAGACCGCGTTTTTTATTACGAGAATAGGCAATAGCCATATTTTCTTCAATCGTCATCGTAGGAGCTGTTCCCGCCATGGGGTCCTGGAATACTCGGCCTATATCGATAGCACGTTTATGTTCGGATAAGCCCGTGACATTTTTTCCATCAATTGAAATACTGCCGATATCAGGAAATAATTTACCGGAAACCATATTCATTAATGTTGATTTCCCAGCGCCATTACTACCTATAATTGTAACAAAATCACCTTTTGCTAATTCCAAATTGATATTTGTAAGAGCCATTTTTTCATCTGGCGTTCCTTCATTAAATACTTTATAAATCTGTTTTAGCTGAAGCAACTTGGTCACCTCCATTAAATACAGCTGTTTCATTATTAAGCTGTAATTCTTGTAATCTGCGTTGTTTTCGACCCCTTGCTTTTTGTTTTTCAATTACTTTAGGAAGAATAAGGGCAATGATAACTATAATAGCTGTAATCAGCTTTACATCTCCCGTATCAAGGAATTCAACCTGCATTGCAAGCGAAACTACAATTCGATAAATGACAGCTCCACCGATTACTGCAAATGTTGCTCTAACGATGGTTTTAGCTCCAAAAACAGCTTCACCAATAATTACAGAGGCTAGACCAATAACGATCATACCAATACCCATTCCAATATCACTAAAACCATTGTATTGAGCGATTAATCCCCCTGATAAAGCAACTAAACCATTTGAAATACCTAATCCTAATACTTTCATACTACTTGTATTAGCGGAAAAACTATGAATCATGCTTTCATTATCACCTGTAGCACGAAGTGCAAGGCCTATTTCTGTTTTTAAGAAAGCATCAATAATAAACTTAAGAACAAATGTTACAACTAACATTACTAGTAAAATACCCCATCCAGCAGGTATTGCCCCTTCTAATCCAACAGATCCAAGAATGCTACTAGCAACATCATTCAAGCCTAGCGATGACCATCCATCACGAATTTTTGTCATAAGTGTATCTTCTGTTAATAACGGAACATTAGATTTACCCATAATTCTCAAATTAATAGAGTATAAGGCTATCATCATTAAAATTCCTGATAATAATGGATTAATATTTCCTTTTGTATGAAGAAGACCAGTCACTACTCCTGCTAAAAATCCTGCTACCAACGCAGCGAGTGTAGCGATTAATGGATGATATCCATTTACTATTAAAATAGCGGCTGTAGCTGATCCAGTAACGAAACTTCCATCAACCGTCAAATCTGGAAAATCTAATATTCTAAATGATAAATAAACGCCTAGTGCCATAATGGCATATATCATTCCTGCTTCAACCGAACTAAAAATTGCTCCAGGCATATATCTCTTCCTCTCTAAAATGATGTATAAATTGAAACAATCATAGGTGTAAGGAAATGCATTTCCAAACAGTACTTTTTTTATGGCTGTTTTTACAAACATTGTTGCCTTTTAACAAGGAGTAAATATAGTTGAATTTTGCTCTATGATGTTCACTTTTCGTGGAAGTCTTGCACTTTACATTTCATTCAACCGTCCTTTTATCCACTGGTTTTTATTAATCGAACGTATTGAAAAGCAACAATCTTTTAAAAAACAGACTTTACAATCAATTAAAGCGCTATTTTAAACTAAACGAATGTCTATTTCCTAATATAAAAGGTTTAAGGCTGACTTATTTGGAGTTACTTTTTCATTTTGCTAGAAAAGTAAATCTCTTTTTAGTCAGCCTTTGTTATACAGAAAGCATATCTTAATGAATCTAGAATACTGTTTAGCTCAAGCAGAACTCGCTCCTATTGTTTAACCGATTCCGTCAAGATTAAAAATTTGATAGTAATCTATGACAAATCTGCGTCCCAATATAACAGGATATTTTTGAAATAGTCAAAAAATATTCATTGAATCAAAGCATTACTTGATTACTTCAGCATCTTTTAACCATTCTTCTTTTAATTCAATACCCATTTCTTTTGCTGCTTTTTCATTGATTACGAGTTTCAATGTTTTAGGATATTCAGCTGGAATTTCAGAAGGTTTCTTACCATCTTTTAAAATTTTCGCAGCCATTTCACCCGCTTGGTATCCAATATCAGAGTAATTAAATCCATAAGCTGCAAATCCACCACGTTTAACTGAATCAAGCTCTCCTACGAATAAAGGAATATCCTTTTCATTTGCAACCATTACAACAGATTCTAGGGCTGATACAACTGTATTATCTGTAATGATATAAATCGCATCTACTTTACCGACTAAAGATTCAGCTGCTTGTTTCACTTCTGCTGAAGTAGAAACTGCTTTTTCTTCAAGTTTTAAACCCGCTTTTTCTGCTTCTTCTTTCATTTGTTTCACTTGAACAACTGAATTTTGCTCTCCAGCGTTATATACAGTACCTACTTTTTTCACACCTAGTTGTTCTGCCATAAATTTAATAGTGCTTGGAATGGCATCTGGATTTCCATCAGAAGTACCTGTTACATTCCCACCTGGTTTTTCCATTGAGCTAACTAGTTTTGCTCCAACAGGGTCTGTTACTGAAGTAAATACGATTGGAATATCTTTTGTAGCATTTAAAGCAGCCGCAGCACTAGGAGTCGCATTAGCAAAAATTAAATCCACATTAGATGAAACAAAATTATTCGCAATTGTTAATGTATTATTTTGATCACCTTGAGCGTTTTGATCATCATACTCTACTTTAATCCCTTTATCTTCTAATGCTTGCTTAAATCCTTTACTTGCCTCATCAAGAGATGGATGCTGAACAAATTGTGTAAAACCAATTTTATATGTTTTTTCTTTATCCGAACTACCATTCTCTTTACCTTCATCGCTCTTACTATTACCACAGCCAGCAAGCAATAATGCTGAAAGTAAGCCTGCAGTTAATCCAAAAGCTAGTTTCTTTTTCATGCTTAAAATCCTCCTTGAATGTCTATAACGATATTTAGTGCATTTACGCTTTTTAGCTTTCTCGCTTTTGTGTGTTAAATTAAATTATAAACACTTCTAGTAAAATAGCAACAGATATATTTTAATTTTTTAGAATTTTTAAAACAAATTGAATACAAAGTATTCTTTTAAATCTCTAAAAAAACGACCCCTAAAAAGAAGGTCGTTTTTATTATCATGTTAACCTTGACTCGTTACGATTTCTTTTAAAGCACGACGAAGAATCTTACCTGTTGTATTCTTAGGTAGATCTTCTAAAAATTCAATTACAGTTGGAATTTTATACCTAGCAAGATGTTCTTGGCAGTAAGCATTGACATCCTCAACAGTTAAATCAGGGTCTTTTTTCACTATATATGCATGTACCGCTTCACCTTGATTAGGATCAGGTACTCCAACTACAGCTGCCTCTACAATACCTGGATGTGCAAATAATACTTCCTCTACTTCACGAGGATAAACATTGTAACCGCCAACAATTATAATATCTTTTTTTCGATCAACAATGTAAAAATAGCCATCCTCATCCATTCTAGCTAAATCACCTGTGTATAGCCAGCCATCTTTAATGGTAGCTGCTGTTTCTTCAGGCATTTTATAATAACCCTTCATTACATTAGGTCCTTGTACGACTAGTTCACCAACTTCTCCTACTGGTACATCTTCTCCCATTTCGTTTACGACTTTATTTCGTACATTTAAAATGGAAGTTCCGATAGATCCTGGTTTACGTGGTCGATCTAGAGGATTGAAGCTCGTTACTGGTGACGCTTCGGATAATCCATATCCTTCCGAGACGATAACGTTAAACTTCTGCTCGAAATTTTTTAATAATGCTACTGGCATGGATGATCCACCAGCAATACTTAAACGTAATGTTTTAAAGTCATCTGGATTTCCATCTGCTTGTAGAATAAAATTAAACATAGTAGGTACACCAGCAAAGATAGTTGCTTGATGTTCCTTTGAAATTCGATAAACTTCTTTAGGGCTGAATTTTGGAACGATTAATAAAGTTCCACCTTTTGTTAGAGGTGCGTTCATACATACGGTCATACAGAATACATGGAACATAGGTAATGTAGTAATAACACGGTCATCACTTGAAATCTTTAGGTATTCACCCACATCTCTAGCATTGCTATACAAATTCTTATGTGTCAGCATAGCACCTTTAGGTTTACCTGTTGTACCAGATGTATAAAGAATAACAGCTACTTCTTCTTCATCAATAGCTGGCTCATCAAACACATCCTGACCTAAGCCGATAACATTGTTGAAACCGATAAGTTTTGAGTAAACTTCCAATTTTGAAAGATCACTTTCCCCTTTGTATTCACCTGTTTCACAAATAATAAACTTCTCTACTTTAGCTAGATGCTTATGTAAGCCCTCTACTAGCGGAAGAAGTAAATCGAGTGTAATAACAGCTTTTACATCTCCATTAATTAGAATATAACTAATTTCATCTGCAGTATAAATCGGGTTAATAGGAATTACTTTTGCTCCAGCACGCAAAGCGCCATAAAACCCAATTAAAAAATGAGGGGAATTACCTGTAATTAATGCTACATGATCTCCCTTTTGAACCCCAAGCTTTGACAATCCACAAGCAAACATTGTTACTGCTGCATCTAATTCAGCATACGTTTTTTGTTGATCAAGAAAATGATAAGCGATTCTTTCTCCATTAACTAAAGCGGTTTCGTGAAGCTGAGACGATAAATTCATAATATTCCTCCCTTTTTAGAAAAACCGTCACATATCAAAATCGTAAATTAAATTGTAAATTCCATCTTCTTTAACCATGCCTTTCATGCCAGTTATCCCCCAAAAAAGATATACAATGAAATAAACGAAAAAACAAATGAATGAACGGTCACTCATTCCCCTCTCTTATTATTATAGTGCAAGAAATTTTATCCATCAATATAAAAAATTACTAATTATAACATTTAATATATAGAAAGAAAAAAACTAACTCAAAATATGCTAATTACGCATTTGAGTTAGCTAATTCTTATCGTGTTAAACATTTTATCTATATATTTTGTTATCAATATATCAAGCGAACAATTTCATCTAATGTTACATTTCCAAAATAATGTTTTACATTTACATCGTTTAGAGCCGATTCGATTGCAGATTTTTCATATTGAACACCTTTAAGTAATGCTTCAATATCTGATACATCACCAACTCCAAAGAAATCACCAAATATTTTACATTCTTCAATCTTACCTTTTTTAACCTCTAAACGAAACTCGATAAGTCCAACAGGAAATCTATTTGAATGTTGTACGTTAAAGTTAGGTGATTTTCCGTAATTCCAATCCCAGTTTTGATATCGTTCTTCTGACAATTTATAGATGTTTCTCCAATCTTCTTCAGTCAAAACATATTCAGGTATTTCCTCAGATCCTTCAAATATGTTTTTCAAGAGCTCTTCTCTAAACTCTTCAATCGTCATTTTTTTATCTAAAAACTCTGTAATATTTGCAACACGACTTCGAACCGATTTAATCCCTTTAGATTCAATTTTATCTTTTCTCACTTTTAATGCTGAAACAACATGATCCATTTCTGAATTAAATAATAAAGTACCGTGACTAAACATTTTCCCTTTTGTTGAAAATTGAGCATTACCCGATATTTTTCTACCTTCTACAAGTAAATCATTTCTCCCACTTAATTCAGCATTTACACCCATTTTGCGTAATGCTTTTACTACAGGTTCAGTGAACTTTTGGAAGTTATGAAAACTATCGCCGTCATCCTTTGTTATAAAGCTAAAATTTAAATTTCCTAAATCATGATACACTGCTCCTCCACCGGATAGTCTTCGTACGACTTTGATTCCTTGTCCTTCAACATACTCAGTGTTAATTTCTTCAATTGTATTTTGATTTTTACCAATGATAATGGACGGGGCATTTATGTAAAACAATAGATAGGATTCATCAATATTTAAATTCTTAAGTGCATACTCTTCGATAGCTAAATTAATTTGCGGATCAGTTATTCCTTTATTATCTATAAAAAGCATCGTATATCCTCCATTTTTTCTATGATCAACTAAAAAGCTCTAGCTTCATTATAATCAAACCATTCACTACATCTCAATCACTTCGCTTATAAGAAAAATGTTACAGAATCTTTGTATTCTCGTTTTTATCTTTTCTTCTTCGCAATTGCTATCCATCGACTTTTTTGATAATTCTTTTCACTGAACTTACTTATAAATAATAATCTTTTAAAAAACAACCTAAAAAATGATAATAACAAATATTCCTAAACTATTTAGAGTAATTTACTTCAACGTAGACTATGATTGCCATGCTTTCGTTAGCACTTCTCTCTCAAAAGTCTCAAAGATTATAACGCATTCATTTCTATTATAAAATCAACAGTTTTCTATTACAGAACTCATTCTTAATGCATTTGCTGTTCTATATTAGAGTATGGGCATATTAATTATTTTTAAAATTGTTATAAAACATTTGTTGACATTTCACCATCTGTTATAATACAATACAATTACACTAAAAGTTACTGTCATAACTTGAACTATTAATTTCTGAACAATCAGAACTCAGGAGGTAATGAATATGCTACAAAGCAGCGTTGAATTCTTCAAGAATTTACCACCAAAGAAATGTACTGAATGTGGAAATAAAATTGAAGAACAGCATGAATGCTACGGCAACAAATGCGATCAATGTAATTCTTACTAAATTGGGCTAGTCAAAATACATGTAAGTATTTTGCTTCCATATTTGTGATGTCAGTTTTCTGACTCATACTCCCTCTTTGCTTTTGTATGTACACCCCTAACTCGTACATACAAGAAAAAGAGATATTCATAGAATATCTCTCGATTTTAAAACCAGACAGTCCTATGATGTCTGGTTTCTTTTTTTTATATCAGCCTTTTTATATGAACCTAACTTTCTACTATACTAATGCAAATAAACTTTTTGAAAGAAATCAGATGTTTCGACTATCTTGCAATAGATATTCTCTGTTAAATATTTAACTCTTGTGCAATTTAAAAAGTGTTCGCTACGTCTACAACTGAATTCAAGCCATCAGCTATAATTTCTTTTGCTCTATCTTTATATTGATTATGTCCTTCAATGACAACTGTTGTAATATCAGTAACCCCAATCATACCTAATAATGTTTTCGTATATCGGATGGCTATTTCTTGATCAGCAAAAGCTTTGTTTGAATAATCTCCTCCACGAGCATGAAGTAGAACTACTCGTTTATTTCCCGCTAATCCAATTGGTCCTTTAGACGTATATGTAAAGGTTTTTCCTGCTAACGTAATGTATGATAGATATGAAATAAGAGGAGAGGGTACAGTTCCATTCCATAACGGGAAAGCAAAGACAATCTTTTCTGCTTCTAAAAACTGATTCAAAAATTGATCTACGAATTGTACAGCCGTTTTTTCCCCCTCTGTCAATTCCAGCCCTTTTTGTCTTTTGTTTATTCCTTCAATTGCTGAATTTCCATAATACGGTGGGTTTACTTGAAATAAATCTAATTCATCAATCGTATCTATTGGGTTTGCTTTTTTGTATGTATTCAAGAATAATTCATACATTGATATGCTTACAGATTGTTCTGCTGGGCGATCATTTGCTTTTATGAAAAGTACATTTGACATATTTCATCCCTCCATTGATGTTTTAATCCATGATTTCCCCAATTATTATTTTAATATAATTATAACCCTATATACATCTTTAGTTAGTCCTATTTTATTTGCACACCATACTAAAAAAAGCTGTGATGAAAGTTTTCATCACAGCTTTTTAAGTCATAGCTTATACAGATGCTGCTTCTTTTGAATTCATATTATGATACGTTCTTTTATATTTGAACATGAAATAATATAATGTTCCAGCCATAAACAGCAATACGAAAATAGCAAGAATACCTACGTTCATCCATAATGTGTGGATATTTCCGCTTGTGATAGCTGCTTTAAATCCTTGTACTGTATAAGTCATTGGTAAAAATGCATTGAACCATTGTAATGGTCTTGGAATCAATTCTAATGGGAATGTTCCAGCACTTGTTGTAAGTTGCAAAATTAAAATGATAATCGCAACAAATCGTCCAGGGTTTGCAAAACATGTTACAAAGAACTGTACAAGCGTTATAAAGGTTAAGCTTGTTATAATGCTAAACAGTATAAACAATGGAACACTTTGCACTTCAATTTTCAAACCAACTAATAGAATGGCTGAAGCAATTAGCGCTTGAATAATTCCTACACCTACTAATACTCCTAATTTACTAAAATACCAAGAAAAAGCATTTTTCGGTTTAATAGCTGGCTCAACTAATGGATACACGATTGAAAGAAGTAATGCTCCAACGAATAAACCAAGTGATAAGAAATATGGAGCAAAACCAGTACCATAGTTTGGAACATGATTAACAGCTTTTTTCTCAACTTCTAGAGGTTGTGCCATCATATCAAATGTTTGATCATCTGCTTTTACACTTGAGCTTTCATCTGCAGCTTCATTTAAAGCCGTTTTAAATTCTTTCGAACCATCCTTAGCGGTTACAGTACCTTCAGAAAGTTCTTTCGCACCAGAAGAAAGCTTAGAAGCTCCATCTGCTAATTGTCCAGAACCATCAGCTAGCTGTGTAACACCACCTGATAGTGTTTGTAAGCCTTGATTTAGTGTTTGTGATCCTTTTGTTGCATCACCTAGCTTGCTACCAAACTGTTCCATACCAGCCACAACTTTATTTTGTCCAGCTTGTAATTGACCTAAGCCATTTTTAAGCTCGCCACCTGCTGAACTCAATTGTCCTAAACCTTGCTGTAAAGCTGATGCCCCTTGATTTGCAGAATCAAGTCCAGTTGATAAACGTTGTGACCCAGCATATAATTCCTTAGCTGCTTGTGGAAGGGTTGAAGTCTTATTAGCTAATTCCTTACCACCTGCAGCAAGATTCTGACTACCTTTAGTAAGCTCTGCTAGAACAGCAGAAAGCTGCTGTTGAGCTTGTTCTGGTAAAGCTGCCATATATGGCTCTAATTTCGATTGTAGAGTTGCTAAACCACTATTTAATGCAGTGGCTCCTTTTGAAATCTCTGCGGCACCATTAGTCAATTCTGATGCATTACTATTCAATTGAGATAATCCAGCTTGTAACTGACCAGCACCATCTTTTAATTGAGCTGTACCATTAGCTAAATCGCCCATTTTAGAATATGCCGTATTGATACCAGCATTTAACTTTTCACTACCTGCCGCAACTTTATCTAAACCAGCTTTAACTTCTGTTGAACCACTTTGAAGCTGTCCTTGTGCTTGGCTAAGTAAACCGAGTCCAGTAGTTAGTTCCTGTGAACCGCTACTTAATTTTGCTACTCCATCATAGACAGTATCAACGCCACTTTTAAATTCAATTTGTTTAGCAGCTAATGTTGCCAGATTGTCTTTAATAGTTGTAGTACCGTCATTTACTTTAGTTAAACCATCATATAGTTCATTCGCACTATTACTTGCACTTTTAAAGCCATCTGCCATTGTTTGAATTTTTTCAAAAATAGTTTCTGAATATGTTTTTGTAATTTGCTCAGAAACTGCCGACTTAATTTTCTCTATTGCTGTTTCACCAATTTGAGCTGATAAAAAGTTATACCCTTCATTAGGCACATATTTCATTTCTAATTTTTTTGGTGTTTCATCAAGAATTGTTGTAGCGTTACTTGAAAAGTTTTTAGGAATTTCTACTAGCATATAGTAGTCTTGATCATCTAATCCTTTATAGCCTTCCTTTTTATCTACAAAGTGAAAATTAAATTGTTTATTCTCTTTTAAATTTTTCACCAATTCATTACCGAGGTATAGCTCTTCACCTTCAAAGGAAGCACCATTGTCACTATTTACAACAGCAACAGGTAAATCCTCTAGTTTTGCATACGGATCCCAAAATGCCCATAGGAACATTCCAGCATATAAAATTGGAATGAGCATGACTGCAATAATAGGAATCAATAGATGTTTATCCTTACCTATTGCTCTCAATTCCCCTAAAAATGATTTTCCTTTCATAGCTTCCCCCTCCATGAACACATGACCACTTTATTCATTTGGTCATCTAATTGTATATAATGAGGATTATCAGTCAGTTGATAATCCTTTTAAAATGAAAAGCTGTAAAAGCTTTGCAATTTCCTCTTTCTCTAATGGTTCATGATTTTTTTCCCAATCAAATATTAAGGCACTGTACATTTTAAAAATAAGAAATGCAGATAGCTCTGAATTTGAAACGGTAATTTCTCCTTTATTCATCGCCATATCTACTTTCTCTTTTATGTACGAAACAATTGCTCTTTCTATTTCATTTACCATTTGAGCAACTGCAGGTGTACCAATTTCTTTCTCCTCTTCAAGAAGCTTCATCATAAATTGATGTTTCGTTCGATACTCCAAAATAGCAAATAAAGCTGTATGAACATTTTCATGAAATGATTTCGTTGGTATAATACTTTCTTCAGCTACCATTTTCATTTCAAGAATTAGAGAATGAACAATTTCTTGAAAAAGCTGTTCCTTATTAGTAAAAAAGTTGTAGATAGTTCCTTTACCTACATTTGCCAATCTGGCAACTTGATCCATTGTTGTTGCTTTATATCCAAATAGTGTAAACGACTTTGTAGCTGCTTCAACAATTTGTTGCTTTCGATCCACAGACATCTTATCACCTCTTTTACTTCAAGACATTCACAATCTGATTGCTATAGCTAACATTTTGACTAAATGACCAAATTAGTCATTTAGTACAAAAAAGAATATAACACAATACATTTTGCAATGCAATCTTTTCGTATTTTTTTTAAAAATTTTCCCTTTTTCCCTGAGCCTCATTCACTTCAAAATTTCAATTCTCTTACTTATATCAAAGAAATTTTACCCATTATTCATTAAAATAATTCGCTCTAACAAGGCTATTTTTACGTAGTTAAAACTAAATTCAGCAAGCAAAACCCATATACCTTCTTATTCCCTATTCATACTTTAAAAAACCATCACCATTTCTCATGAACATATTTTGTTATCTTTATTTCACATGAAAAGCGTAAACGCCATTTAAAGACGTATAGACTAGAGCTCTTCGACTGAGATACAGTGAAACTTTGCATAGTCGAGTCTGAGCATTAAACGTATTTATAAAATATCTCTTTATGATAAACATGAGAGGCATCTCAAAAGTGATTAATAATCAGCTCTGAGATGCCTCTATTAAGGGATAACTACTATATTGAAATCTTATACTTGTACCACTTCTATTTGTCTCGCTCTTTTATCTTCCAAAAATTGCAACACATTTTGAACAGCAACTTCCCCCTGATCAATACAATCAGGTAGACCTAAACCATTAAAAGAAGCACCTGACAAAAAGACACCTGGTAAATTAGATTTTACTGCATCATTCACGGCATCAATTCTTTCTTTGTGACCAACTGTATATTGTGGCATTGAGTCTTTCCATCGCGAGACTACAGAGAAATCTGGTGTATGTGTTATATTCATTGTTTTACTTAAGTCTTCTAGTACAATCTTAATAATTTCTTCATCTGGTAAATCTACAATCGTCTCATTTCCAGGACGTCCGACATAACATCGTAATAACGCTTTTCCTTTTGGTGTTGTATGTGGCCACTTTTTATGAGTCCATGTACAAGCAGTGATAGAGTAATCACTGTTTCTTGAAACTACAAATCCTGTGCCATCTATGTCTTTTTCGATAGCACTCTCATCAAAGGCTATAGCAACATTAGCAACACTTGTAGAAGACATATCTTTAAAAATGTTCATAAAAGGATAATCAGAGAACATACTCTGCGCCTTTTGATGTGGTACCGTTACGATTACGGCATCAGCCGTCATACATTCATTATTATTTAATAGTAAACGATATACCTTATTATCTTTTACGACTTTATTCACTTTGATATTTTTATAAACTGTACCTTCTTCTAATGAAGACTCAATAGCTTGAATAAAAGAGTACAAACCATTCTTAAATGTAAGAAACATTCCTTTTTTAGACGACTTTCCAGTTTCGATGTTTTTCTGTTTTGGACGTGGAGGCGTACCCAATTTCATACCAACTATGAGACTCCGATATTTACGTTCTACTTGATAGAATTGTGGAAAAGTAGACATTAAGCTTAATTGATCAATATCACCTGCATAAATACCCGATAATAAAGGTTCTATTAAGTTTTCTACTACTTCATTCCCCATGCGTCTTCTAAAAAATCCGCCTAATGCTTGATCTCCTTCTTCCTTCGATCTCGGAAGGATAAAATCGGCTGCCGCACGAAGCTTACCAATAGGTGAAAACAAGCCCGTAGTAATGAATGGACCTATTTCAGTTGGAATTCCCATTATTGACCCACCAGGCATCGGGTGAAGCTTTTCTCTAGCAAGAACATACGATTTACCAGCTGTATTATTAACCAATTGGTCCTCCATGCCTACCTCTTTAGCTAATCTAGCTGCACTTGTTTTTCTTTCTAGAAATGAATCTGGCCCCTTTTCAATAACAAAACCATCTTTTAAAACAGTTTGTACTTTTCCCCCTAGACATGGTGCAGCTTCTATTAAAGTTACTTCAAGAGGCAAATCCTCATCCCGTGCCTCTTTTTGTAAATAGTAAGCCGCTGTTAATCCGGTAATTCCTCCCCCAATAATTACTACTTTTTGCTTGTTTGTATTAGCCATTGGATCTCCTTCTTTTAACAGTAGTCTATTTCTAGTAATAAAAACTGGCGCTATCACTCCCCTGTCAAAGTATAACCAACTTAAAACATAATCAAAGGAAGATCAAGCGCCAGTAAGAACTCGATTATTGAACGAAAATCAGTGCTTGGTATAGTTATACCTTACCGATTAATAGATCAATTATTTAATTTGTTTAATACAACTGTCGCCATCGCATCAATAAAATCTGGATGAGAGTTAGGCATTGCTGGACGATAGTATGAAACATTTAATTCATCCGTAATTACCTTACATTCATAATCATTATCGTAAAGCACTTCTAAATGTTCTGCTACAAAACCAACAGGAATATAGACGAATGCTTTATATCCATGATTTTCAAATAAATCTTTCGTTAAATCTTGAACATCTGGTCCTAACCAAGGTTCAGGTGTATTACCAGCACTTTGCCATCCAAGCGCTAGGTTTTTGACTTCAGCTGCCTTAGCGATTAGCTCAGCTGTTTCTCGTATTTGCTCAGGGTATGGATCATTCATTTGAACGATTTTCTCTGGTAAGCTATGAGCCGAAACAATTAATACATAATGATTCTTTTCTTCTTCTGGCATCTTCGCAACTGTTTCGCGCATACGATCTACCCAATATTGGATAAACTTCGGTTCATCATACCAGCTTTCTACACAGGTTATAGCTGGTCCACCAATTTTTTCAGATTGTTCAATTGCTCGTCCATTATATGATTTCACACTAAAAGTAGAAAAATGAGGTGCAAGAACAATACTTACCGCTTCTTCAATTCCATCTTCCTTCATTTGCGTTACAGCATCTTCAATAAATGGTTCAATATGCTTTAAACCGATATATGATTTGAATTCAATTTCATCTTGAAGTGAATTCAATTGATTTTCCAATGATTTTGCTTGTTGCTCTGTTATAGCAGCAAGTGGTGAAATACCCCCTATTGCAACATAACGCTCTTTTAAATCTTGAAGCATTTCAGGTGAAGGCTTTCTTCCATGTCGAATATGAGTGTAATATCTTTCTATATCTTCTTCTTTATATGGCGTACCGTAAGCCATAACTAATAATCCCATTTTCTTTTTCATATAATAAGTCCACCTTTGTTTATTACTTTACCATTATCAAATAATGAAAATATAAGAATATCAAAACATCAAGAATTCTTTGATGCTGAATAATTATGAATAAAATCTGTTAATCTTTTAAGTGTATCTGGATTTACTTCAGGGAACACTCCATGTCCAAGGTTAAAAATGTACCCTGGTTGTTCCATACCTTGATCAATTATTGCTTTTGCTCTCTCCTCGATAACATCCCATGAAGACAATAAAATTGCTGGATCTAGGTTTCCTTGAACGGTCTTAGTTATCCCCATTTCTCGAGCTTCGCTAATTGGTAATCTCCAGTCAAGTCCAACAACATCTAGTGGAAGGTCATGCCACTCTAATGCTAGATGACTTGCGCCAACCCCAAACATAATTAACGGAACATTCTCTTCCTTTAAACTAGATAAGATACGATGCATAACTGGTTTTATAAACACTTGGTAATCCGCTCTATTTAAAGCACCTACCCATGAATCAAAAATTTGAATTGCTTTAGCTCCTGCCTTTATTTGAGCTTTAAGATAAATAACAGTCATATCTGCTAACTTGTCCATTAAAGCAAACCAAGCCTTTGGTTCTGAATACATAAATGCCTTTGTTTTGTTATAATTCTTTGAAGGGCCACCTTCGATCATGTATGAGGCTAATGTAAATGGAGCACCTGCAAACCCGATTAACGGAACGGATAATTGTTCTTGAGTTAAAAGCTTAATTGTTTCAAGTACATAAGGAACATCCTCTTCAGGTGTAATCGTTCCTAATTTTTCAACGTCAGCCAACGACTTAATTGGATTTGATATAACTGGACCGATTCCTGATTTAATTTCTACATCAACACCAATTGCTGGTAGTGGTGACATGATATCTTTATATAAAATAGCTGCATCTACACCATATTGTTCTACAGGAAGTCTAGTAACATAAGCACATAACTCTGGCTGATGAGTAATTTCAAATAAAGAGTATTTTTCTTTAATTTTTCGATACTCTGGTTGTGATCTTCCAGCTTGCCTCATATACCATACTGGTACATAATCTGTTTGCTCCCCTCTTGCTGCCTTTAAAAAAGTATCATTAAAAAGCTTTGACATCTAATATCCACCTTTCAAATGAGTAGTGCTGTTCATCATAAATTGTTATTATTCAATATTAAGAAATCAGTCGATTGATGCCATTTTATCATAGAGTTTCTGAATATCTAAATTGTTGGCTCTAAATGGATTATTCAGTATTATAAAATATAAGGAGAGATTTCCAATAAAATATAGGTTAGAGCTAATGAAACAAGGATAAAATATTCTAATATGTTAACGTTTTCTTTCCACTTAATATCAAAATTCCATAATGATTGACATATAAATTCACTATATCTTTTTAAAATATACTTGTATAGATTTCGACAACATTTGTTGAAAAATTGACGTTTTTCAAACATTTCAGCATTTTTCCTTTTGCGTTTCATTCAAGCATTATGAAAATTTAAAATTTTTTCTAGGAGTGATTATTTTATGAAGCTGTTTATGACATCTGGTACTTTTGACTTTTTAAAAAATATGAAGTTAAAACATAAAGATCAGCATCTAATATTATTACATAATGGTAGTTCAACAAAACTAATCCAAGAAGCAGAAAAAAAGACTCTTTTTAAAGAGCCGAGAAAATTTGATATTGTCATTACAGTTGGAAATTTAATACAAGAAGGCTTTATTGTTATGAATAACGTACCTGTTACAGAAGAAGGTCGCCCTACATTTGAACATATGTTTAAAAATCGTGTAGGTGAAATTGAAAAACAGCCTGGCTTTATCGCATTCCGTGTATTAAGACCCATTAAATCTGAAACGTATATTATCCTAACGCAATGGGATAGTGAGAATTCATTCAATAATTGGAAAAAATCTTCATCTTTTTTTGACGCACATAGTAAACAAGAGAATCAGTCCATTATAGCTAACCCACAAAAACTATTTACTGGTGAATCATTTGTTTCAAAATATTACGTTCCAACCTTCGATGAAGAATAAGAACACCCCTTATCATTCTTTTTATTATTTCTTAAAACCAATAATAAACAACATTCACTCTTATTAAGAATGTTGCAGAAATTGGCGAGACTCCTACTTCCCACAAAAGAGTCTCGCTATTTTCGTTTATGGTTGTAAATCATAATTAATAACAAAAGAGCAAATCATTTAAAAGATTTCATATCTCACCAAAAACCTTCTCCTTCATATTCTGTAATAAGTATTCAGGCATATGCCTATTCATATGAAGAAGGAGGTTTATATATGGGAGTAGAACTTACACTCATTCACTGGATTTACGTAGCTTTTATTGTCGGTATAATAACACTAATGATTATGAAAAGAGATACTTCCTTGATATGTATCGTTGGGATTTTCACCATAGCTCTAGTCGCAACAAAAAGTCTTCCAAGCTCCATAAGTGGCGTTTTCAATAGTTTTACTTTTGCTATTACCGAATTACTCCCTACGATACTCATTATTTCTATCATCGTTTCAATGAGTAAGGTTTTAACTGATACAGGGATAAATGACGTCATGATTTCTCCCTTTACGAAGTTGATGAAAACCCCTACCCTGGCCTTTTGGACGATAGGGATCGTTATGATGATTACTTCTTGGTTTTTTTGGCCTTCTCCAGCAGTTGCATTATTAGGTGCTGTTTTACTTCCAGCTGCTATTCGTATTGGATTACCCGCACTTGGAGTTGCAATAGCCATGAATTTATTCGGTCATGGCATTGCCTTATCAGGGGACTTCGTCATTCAAGCTGCTCCCAAGCTAACAGGTGACGCAGCTGGAATTTCTACCAATGCCGTTATTTCTGCTAGTATTCCTCTTGTTATTGCCATGGGTGCAGTAACAACCCTAACTGCTTTTTGGTTTTTAAAACGTGATATAAAAAATAAAAAACTAATAGTTGATCACAGTCATTCGTATGAAAAAATAGCCTCCCCAATTCGAAATCTACTGTCTAACAATCAAAAAAAATGGCTTGCTCTTTTCATTCCAATCCTCTTCGCTTTAGACATTGTGGCTATGTATTTCCTAAAGCTGCAAGGAGGAGATGCCACTGCTCTAGTTGGCGGAACAGCCATTTTCATCCTCATACTATTAACCATGTTCTCTTATAAAAATAAAGGTCTAGAAAAAACAACTAATTATTTAATTGATGGATTCCAATTTGGTTTTAAAGTATTTGGTCCTGTTATCCCTATCGCAGCCTTTTTCTATTTAGGTGACTCAGGTTTCATTAAAATGATTGGAGAATTTCTTCCTAAATCATCTCATGGTATTGTTAATGATTTAGGTGTAGCTTTAGCTGCTACTGTTCCATTAACAAAAGAGATTGCTGCCATTACATTAACGATTGTAGGTGCCATTACAGGTCTAGATGGATCAGGATTTTCTGGTATATCACTGACTGGTTCAATTGCCAATTTATTTTCTAATTCACTTTCAACAGGTACGGATACATTGACAGCACTGGGTCAAATTTCGGCCATATGGGTTGGTGGAGGCACAATTATTCCTTGGGCATTAATACCTGTCGCAGCGATTTGTAATGTAAGTCCATTTGAGTTAGCTCGAAGAAATCTATTACCTGTACTAATTGGATTAATTGTCACAACTATTGTTGCGATGTTTTTAATTTAAGCTATTATCTAGAAAATCGTTATTTATTAATAGATCAATGAGAGTGCAAGGTGTGAGATCCCAAAGGCACAATGTGCCGAGGAGGGTCACCTGTCCCTTCCGGTGGAAAGCAAGCATCCTGGTGGAGAATTAAACTCCGACTATATTTACTACTAATTGTCTGTTATTCAAAGAAAAAAGAGGTGACAAACCAAACGGTTGG
This sequence comes from Bacillus sp. AP8, assembly GCF_000321185.1. Classification (NCBI taxonomy): domain Bacteria; kingdom Bacillati; phylum Bacillota; class Bacilli; order Caryophanales; family Bacillaceae; genus Bacillus; species Bacillus sp. AP8. The sequence continues at coordinate 289 of NZ_CAPG01000006.1, read as the reverse complement.
TAGTGACCCCTTAAAGTTAGAGTTTTTATTACGCAGCTGATTGGCTGGTTTGAGTTCGGTATTGTACGGGACTTAAACCAGCCAATTTCTGCTTAATGCGTTTGTCGTTATAGTAATCGATATACGCTTCGATTTTTCGTTTTAACTCATCGTACGATACTAATTCTTCTCCATAATACATTTCTTGTTTTAAAATCCCAAAGAAATTTTCCATTGTCGCATTATCTGCACAGGTTGCTTTTCTATACATACTCTGAAAAATATGATTCTGCTTTAATGTTTGAATCCA
>NZ_CAPG01000007.1:0-9300 GCF_000321185.1 Bacillus sp. AP8 | reverse complement strand
TTACTTTAATATCAAGGGCTGAGGTCAGCTCTTTTTTGTTATGCAGCTAACGGTGCAGGATAGCTCAATAAGCTTGTATGTCATTTACTAAAGCTAATAAAGAAATATTTAATTTTTTAGTACTTAATGTGTATTGAAATAAAAAGAAGACCATTTAAAAATGGTCCCTGTATTTGAAATTAATCAACTTACTTTTTTTGTGATATTTCTAAGTATTTCTCAAAGTTGTCGTTAAATCTATACAGTTGATTATTTATACCACCGTTATCATCAGTACTGTTTGATTCTCTTATAGCGCTAGCAAGATTATTCAATGAAAATAAAATGGCGATGATTAGAATAATTAAAACAATCATTAAGCCACGAAATTGATTTTGATTCAATGAATTTGCCCTCCTTTTATGATTTCACTAAATTATACCAGAGGTGTAATTATTTAATGAGATGAATCTAATTTAAAATGATGAAAATATCAGGTAAATCAATGCAGAAGAGCAGAGTTGTTATATCAATAGTTTCTTGTTATTCAACAAACGAAGCAGATTAGTTGAAAAGAGATAATTAGTATATGCCATAAGATAATATCCAAAACTCAATACTTTACTAATCATTCTAAATAGTGTAATGTTCTTTGTAGAACGTTCGGTCTAAAAAGGCTTTTAGAGATTTATTCTTTAGGGAGAAGGAATTAAGATGGCTAGAAATAAAGAATTTGATGAAAAGGTAGTTCTAAAAAAAGCGATGGAACTTTTTTGGAAGCAAGGATATGAAAAAACATCTATGCAAGATTTGGTTAACCACATGGGGATCCATCGTAGAAGTATATATGATACATTTGGTGACAAGTACTCGTTATTCTTAGCTTCTTTAAAATCTTATGAAGTGTTTGTTGCAGAAGAATTAACTAAAATTATAAGCAATTCTTCAACAGTGAAGATAGCTATTAGAAAGATTTTTGAGTATGTAGTCAATTTAGCTGAATTAGAAATCTATCCAGCAGGTTGTTTTGCAGTTAATACAGCTGTAGAGTTGTCTTTGTTAGATAAAGATATACAACATTTAACTACTAAAATGTTTAACGATACAGAAAAGTTATTCAATAAACTTTTAAAAGATGGGCAAAATAAAGGCGAACTTAAAAATGATTTAAATACTCAAGTTACTGCTCAATTTCTGCATAATAACCTTATTGGTTTAAGAGTATTAGTTAAAACCAATTATACAAAAAAGGAATTAGAAAGCATTATCGATTTAATTTTGAAAGTGGTAGAATAGCTTTCTTTTTTCTTTCCCCATTCTAGAATGTTCGTTCTAAAAAAGGTTTTTTTATAAAATAAAAAATTTAAGGAGAATTTATATGACAACATTTACAATTCCAACAGAATCAACATTTATTGAGGCGAATGGAACACGATTTGCATATAGGAAATTTGGTGCAGAATCAGGTACACCTGTCGTATTCCTTGTTCATTTTAGAGGGACGATGGAAAATTGGGATCCTAACATGCTGGCTCCAATTGCAAAAGAAAGACCAGTGATCCTTTTTGATAATAAAGGAGTTGGAGAGACAAATGGTAGAACACCAGAAACGATAACAGAAATGGCACAAGACGCTGCTACATTTATCAAAGCACTTGGACTTAACCAAGTGGATCTTCTAGGTTTCTCAATTGGCGGGATGGTGGCTCAAGAATTAGCCTTACAAGAAGGACACCTCATTCGCCGCATTATTATAGCTGGTTCGTCTCCAGAAGCTGGAGTAAATCCAGATCCAGTAATATTTGAGAGAATGAATCGTCACGGAGGAAATGTAAACGATGCTTTAGATGATTTCATGTTCTTCTTCTATCGTTCAACTGAAACTAGTAAAGCTGCTGGAATGGAGTCTCTACAACGAATCATGAATCAGAAACAGGTTGAAAGCTCAGATCAAGTACAAGCAGCTCAACTAAAAGCCGTTGCAGAATGGGCCCAACCGAAGACTAATCATAATTACGATTGGTTGCAAAACATTCCTCATCCGGTGCTTGTGACCAATGGTATTGAAGATGTAATGGTACCAACAAAAAATAGTTATATTCTAGCTGAGAATTTACCAAATGCACAGCTGATTATCTATCCTGATTCTGGTCATGGACACCTGTTTCAGTTCCCAGAATTATTTGCTGAGAATGTTAATTCATTTTTAGATGCTACAGCGCTATAAGTATCATAACAAACAAAAAAGGAGATTGATTATGAGTAAGCTATTTGATGAAGTGCGTATTGGAAATATTTCTTTAAAGAATCGTATAGGCATGGCACCTATGACAAGAAGTCGTGCCTTAGAAGATGGTACACCTAGTAATTTAGCAGTTGAGTATTACGGTCAACGTGCGTCTGTTGGCTTAATTATAAGTGAAGGTACTCAACCTTCTGATGATGGGCAAGGGTATACAAATACACCAGGCATTTATACTAAGGCTCACATTGAGGGATGGAAAAAAGTAACGTCTAAAGTTCACAACGAAGGAGGTAAAATATTTATTCAACTGATGCATGTAGGGCGTGTATCCCACCCAGATAACACACCACATCACCGTCAAGCCATTGCTCCTTCAGCCATTGCTCCTGATGTGGAAATTTTCACTCCTCAAGGAATGAAGCAAGTTCCTACTCCTAGAGAGTTAACAGAAGGAGAAATAAAAGATGTAATCAATGAATTTCGTTTGGCAGCACGAGCAGCCATTGAAGCTGGTGCCGATGGTGTCGAAATTCATGGGGCTAACGGTTACCTAATTCAGCAGTTCCTAAGCGAAAACTCTAATCATCGTCAAGATGCGTACGGTGGTTCAATAGCAAACCGATCTCGATTTGCTATTGAAGTAGCTAAAGCGGTTGTTGAAGAAATTGGGGCCGAACGTACGGGTATTCGTTTTTCACCTCAAGGTACACTAAACGGTATAGAAGAGGGAGAAACAAGTATTGAGATGTACCATTATCTAATTGCAGAGTTAAATAAGCTCAAGCTCGCCTATCTACACGTCATGCACTTTGGAAATGAACCATTACTACAAGAAATACGTAAGCTTTGGTCACAAGCACTTCTTGTTAACCGAGCAGGACGCCCTTTAGATAAATTAACAGTAGACTTGGATAATGAACTTGCTGACGTTGTAACTGTAGGGACTTGGTTAATCGCAAACCCAGATTTTGTGAAGCGCTTGAAAGTCAATGCACAATTAAACGAACCTGACCGAAATACAATGTATGCGGGTGGTGCGGAAGGATATACAGATTACCCGTTCTTGAATGAAGAACATGAATAAAGATCAGCAGTAACAAAACTTCCTCTAAACGTGTTTTAGTTTAGGGGAAGTTATTATTCCTTAAAGGATGAAAAGGGAATCGAGAATCGATACAACCTAAGGAACAAAGAAGTAAGTCAGCGGTAATTTCATTCAGGTAAAAAGGAGTTTTGTGATGAGAGCATTTGTAATAGAAGCATACAAGAAAGAGCCTACTTTTATTGATCGACCAGTACCCAAAGTAAGCAATAATGAAGTATTAGTTAAAATACATGCAGCGAGTATAAACCCACTTGATACAAAAATACGTAAGGGCGAATTGAAGCTACTGCTGCATTACGATATGCCATTGACATTAGGAAATGACTTTGCGGGAACGATTATTGAAGTGGGAAAAGATGTAACAAAATTCAGTGTAGGCGATGAAGTTTATGGTCGTCCCCGCTCTAACAAGATTGGCACATTTGCAGAGTACCTATCAGTTCATGAAGATGATATTGCTATAAAACCTAAAAATCTTAGTTTTGAAGAAGCTGCATCTATCCCTTTGGTTGGTTTAACTTCTTACCAGGCTCTTTACGACATCTTGAAGGTTAAAAATAATCAAAAAATCTTAATTCATGCTGGCTCTGGTGGCGTAGGAACTTTCGCTATACAACTTGCAAAAGAAATGGGAGCCTATGTTGCTACTACAGCTAGTGAGGGATGCAATTTAGCAAAATCACTTGGTGCGGATGAAGTTATTAATTATAAAACAGAAAAATTTGAAGAAATTATAAAGAATTATGATGCAGTGATTGATAGTATTGGGGGAGCAACGTTAGAGAAGTCATTTTTGACAGTAAAAAAAGGCGGGAAGATTGTTTCAATCTCTGGTACCCCAAATGGTCGTTTTGCAAAGGAAATGGGACTGGGGTCTTTTAAAAAAATGTTACTCTCATTAGCAAGTGCTAAGTTAACTAGTTTAGAAAAAAAGCACGATGTGGAATACACTTTTCTTTTCATGAAGCATAGCGGACAACAGTTACAAGTATTAACAGAACTTTTGGAATCAGGGAAGATTAAACCAACGATTGATAAAATCTTTACATTTGAAGAAGCTACAAAAGCAATTGAGTATGTAGAAACTGGAAAATCCAAAGGGAAAGTAATCTTAACTATCGCAGGGCAGCAGAATAATAGTAAGGAAAAGATTACTCTGCCTTAAATAAAGGCAATCTAAATAACCATAGCCAAACAAAATAATTAGATATAAGTAAATTCATATAAGTTGTTTCGTAATAATATTGTCTATTAAGCTAAAGGGCAGCTTTAGTTGAATAATGATGTTCAAAAATCGGGCGCGTTTATTTGGGAACGCGTCTTTTTCTTTTAAAGGGCTAGATTGTTGAATAACATTCTTTTAAGAAATGTTGCCAAACGACGCTTTGGGAATCTTAAACACACTGAAATACAATAAATACCATTTGTGTTATTATTGAACTGATTCTTAATTAATGTGAAATGGGGTGGAATGTTGAAAAAATATTTTTACATTAGCATTTTACTAGGGGTATTTGCTTTATCAGGTTGTACTGATGATAAGGTTGATACTACAAAGACAGAAGAAGAAGCACCGATTCTTTTAAACTTAACGCAAGAACAAAAAGAAAATTATTACAATCAATATTTAGAGATTTTAGAAGACATACGTGTTGAGTATCCATCAGCGAATATGGAAATTAAGCCTTTAGACGAATATCTTGATGAACATTGGATTGAACCAGAAGAACTAAGAGAAAGAGTAATTGATTTTTTGGAAAACGGTATAGTTTATTACAACAATGAGTTATAAAGCATACAAAATAAACCTAATAAACGTTCCCAAATGCAAGTTTGGGGACACAGAAAAATGAACTTCAACAATCGGGCGCGATTGTTGAATAAGGATACTTTTCTTTTTTCTTAGCAACAATCTTTGAGAAAAGAGCTTTTAAAAAAGAGGAGAGCGCCTAATTAATTGAGTTTATTGAAGGAAAAGTTGACTGCTGGATTAAGATGCTTCAGGTATTTTTAATGTAACTGTATATCCTAAACTTTCAAGTCTTCGTAAGGAATGCCGAACAATTGATAGCTCTTTCTGCTTGTCAAAGTAGTCTTCGCCTAAGTCTACATACATTTCTTTCCGAGTTAAGAGATAATAGGAGATTCTTAACATGGCATGAGCGACGACAATTCCTGCTCGTTTCTTACCTTTTCGTGATGCTGTACGCCGATACAATGCACCGAGATAATTTTTAGATCCTCTTACAGAATGAGCGGCTTCTGTTAATGCTGATCTTAAATACTTGTTTCCTTTTTTGGTTTTAGATGATTTCCTTTTTCCAGCGCTTTCGTTATGTCCAGGAACCAATCCTGCCCAGGAACACATATGGGCTGCACTTGAAAATTGATTTTTAATATCAGTTCCAATTTCAGATAGAATTTGCTCAGCCATTCTTGTAGCGATGCCAGGAATAGAATCTAGTCGTTCAATATCTTCTTGGTAGCTACTTACTCTTTTAGCCACTTCTTCATCTAACAGTACAATTTGCTCAGTCAGAAAATCAATGTGTTTTAAAATGGTTTTCAACATGACGTTGATGCGAGTTAATATATCCTTTTAAAGCGAGCGCAAGTTCTTCTTTCTTCTTTTTCATTGTACGTCGAGCAAAGTTTGCTAGTTTTTCAGGATCATCTTCACCTTCGGCGATAGCATTAAGCATGTCTCTAGCTGAAACCCCCATTACATCTGACACAACAGACCCTAATTTAATGTTCGCTCCTTCTAACACCTTTTGGATTCGGTTATGTTGGCTGGCACGTTCTTCAATGATACTCCGACGATAGCGAACTAATTCACGTAGTTCCCGTTGATTTCGATCTGGGATATAACTAGCTTTGAGTAATCCATGACGAAGAAGTTTGGCAATCCATTCTGCATCTTTGACATCTGTTTTGCGTCCTGGAACTGCCTTCATATGTTGGGCATTCACAACTAAAAACTCAATATCCTCAGCCTCTAGTAAATTAACAATAGGTTTCCAGTATACACTCGTACTTTCCATGGCAACATGTGTACATTCATGTTGCTTAATCCAGTCAACCAACTGTATTAGAAATACGGTTTTAGTGGAAAACGTTTGAATCTCCTTTCCTTTTGGTGTCATAATACATGCAGTAATATTGTCCTTATGGACATCCATACCACATGCTCGTTTAATGACTACATCCATTGAAACCAACCTTTCTACGGCTCTCATTATTAATGGAGGCTGGTGCAGCAACCAGAATAGGATTAATCTACCATGTGTGCTTCCCGTAAGGGAGCGACAGTCAGTGGTGCACCGTGGTCGTTGGAGTCAGACTAACGGATGGGCTCTAACGCACCATAGTTCATCGACCTTCCTCGCCAGCCGTAGAATCAGTATTGACGGTTTTTCACCATTTTCATTCTCTGTGGTGAAGCGCTGATTTTTGCGCTTCATGGATGGCTAACGGGTGCTTTCCTTCCATATCAAGAGCTGTGATCAGCTCTTTTTTGTTATGCAGCTAACGGGCAGGTTCGTATTATATAGTTCAGCCAGAACTTTCTGGTTGAACTTTTTTTATATAGATTTAATCTATCAGTAGCCAGGGTAGAACGTACGGGGCAGTGGGACCAATATGGATCCCGTCGGCTAAACTGTTCACCCCCTACTAGTAGAAATATGTTTGAGGCTGGTTGGGACTGCGATCTCGTATAACAAGCGAAGCTATAATACTACTTGGAGGAATAGGGGTTACTGGTGAATGTATCAGAGGAGGAGAAAGAATGAACCCAGTTGTGGGTATAGACGTAGCCAAAGAAGAGAGTGAAGTACAGGCTTTTTTAGATAAAGCAAAGCCATATGGGAAGAGTTTTTCAGTTAAGCATAATCGTGAAGAGCTAGATGAGTTGATAAATATCTTAGGGGAAATTAAATCACTGGCAGGACAGATGCCTGTGGTTATTTTAGAATCAACAGGACATTATCATACGCCTATAATTCAATGCTTAGAAGAGAACGAAATACTTTATATTTTGTTGAATCCGATTATTTCTCATCAAGCAAAGAAATCAAGTTTAAGAAAGGTGAAAACAGATGCATTTGATGCCTATCAATTGTGTGTTCTTTACTACAAAGAGGAGTTTGAACCTCAAAAAAGGAGAGGAATACAGCTTCTGAACCTTCGTAATTTATCAAGACAACAAGAGATACTGACAAATATGTATGTGGAAGCGAAATTGCATTTTCATACGATCTTGGATCAGGTTTTTCCTGAATATAGGAAGGTTTTTGGGGATCTATTTTCGAAAGTGTCTTTATCGATATTAAAAGAATATCCAACTTCGGAGAAGGTTTTAGAGACTGGCGAAGAGGAACTAGCAGAACGAATAAGAGGATATTGTCCAACTCGTTCTATTCAGTGGGCAAAAGAAAAGGTAAGAAAACTGATACATTCAGCTTCTCAAAATCCTTTTCAGAAGGTGCGTTATGAAAGCCATCTTATTAATCTTAATATGTATATAGACATACTATTTCATTACCAAGGACACCTTTCAGATTTAGAGAGTCAGATGGTATCCTTGGCGAATGAAATAGAAGAATATAAGATTATCCAATCAATCCCTGGCATCGGAGAAAAAATCGCGGCAACGATTATTTCAGAAATAGGAGAAATTGATCGGTTTAATCACCCTAAGAAATTGGTGGCCTTCGCTGGAGTCGATCCAAGTGTCTACTCATCTGGAAAATTTACAGCGACGACGAATCGGATAACCAAACGAGGTTCTAGCAGGCTAAGGCACAGTTTGTATCTAGCTGTTTTATGTGGAATAAGGAGTTCCAGAAATAAAAAGCTTAAAGAGTTTTATGACAAGAAAAGAACAGAAGGAAAGCCTTCGAAAGTGGCGATTGTCGCCTGTATCAATAAGCTTCTTCACTGGATTTATGCTTTATTAAAAAGGAAAGAATGTTTCCTAGATATAGCTTAGAAAGACTTTTTAACCACATAAAGAAAAACCTTCCATAAGATAACTGGAGGGTTATTTGGTATGCCTAAAAACAGTATAGCATAAAAATTTTTATGTTTAAGAGAAAGATATTGACATCCTATTAGCTGGTTTAGCGACATAAGAAGTATTACGCAGTAGACAAAAAACTGTGAGGTAATTAGAAATGAAAAAGACCTTAACCCTCGGTCTTGTTATTATTTTCTTTCTCTTCATATTGAACTTGATGCTTGGTATCCTGTATTTGATTATCTTGTTGTCTAACACCACTTTTAGTTCCCATTGTGATTTCATCATAAGGTGTGTATCTATTTGAAGGCATTGATTTCTTTTTAATCATCCGATAACAAATATAGCCTATTACAGAAATAACGAATAAAGTATAAACATATGCCATTTAAATCACCCCTTAAATAGTTTACTTACTACTCTATTCTATTATAGCCCATAATATTCCTTTATCCATAAATAACAAACCTTACGAAAACAGCCTTTTACTTTTATAAACGTAAGGACTGAACAGATTGATTAAGTAAAAGCAACTGAGTTTGTGAAGGAATATACTTAAACTATCGGGTGCGTTACTTTAATAAAAGGAGCTGTGATCAGCTTCTTTTTGTTATGCAGCTAAAGGTGCAGTTTAGCTGTTTAAGATTTTATGTCATTTACTAAACAAAATAATTATTGTGTTTAATAGATGGTGGTCTTTATTGGAATATTAAATTAATAGGAGTCCAATAGAAACTGATAAACAAAGTAGTGCAGTAATAAAGCTGGTTATTTTAAAAATAATTAAGCTCAATTTGTATGGTAGAAACTTTTTTAAAGAATCAAATAATATGAATGGTATTGAAAAAATTAAACTATCTGATGGAAAAAAGTCAGATGGAAGCATTTCTTCCTTTGAGTTGAATCTTTTAAAAGTTAAATAGAAACTTCTACCCTAGCTACCATTAGTAT
>NZ_CAPG01000008.1:0-74705 GCF_000321185.1 Bacillus sp. AP8 | reverse complement strand
GGTCTTTTTTAATTTTTTGCTTCTTGTTGATACTGTATATATTCTTTCTCCGAGCAAAGCACAAAATGTCCAGGCTTAACCTCGCGCATTTTCACTTCTTCTCCTTCTGTGTAACCATGAATAGAAGGATCATAAGCAGTACGCTGTCTCGTGCGCTCAGTGATTGGATCAGGTTGTGGTATGGCTGACAATAAAGATTTTGTATATGGATGCAATGGATTATTATATAATTCTTCACTCGTTGTAATTTCAACTAGCTTTCCAAAATACATAACGCCAATACGATCACTAATATACTTAACCATTGACAAATCATGAGCGATAAACAAATATGTTAATCCTTTATCTTTTTGCAATTGCTTCATTAAATTAACTACTTGCGCTTGAATGGATACATCAAGTGCAGATATAGGCTCATCTGCAATGATAAAATCAGGCTCTACCGCAAGAGCACGAGCAATCCCGATACGTTGTCGTTGCCCACCTGAGAATTCATGCGGATAACGATTTGCATGTTCTTTGTTTAAGCCAACCGTTTCAAGGAGCTCGTATACTTTTTCCATTCGCTCAGTTTTCGTTTTAGCTAAACCGTGTATATCAATACCTTCAGCAATAATATCACTTACTTTCATTCGTGGATTTAAAGAAGCGTAAGGATCTTGAAAGATCATTTGCATTTTATGATTGAATTCCTTCAGCTCTTTTTTCGTTTTCTTTCCATGAACATTTTTACCACGGAATAAAACTTCTCCACTTGTTGCTTCATAGAGACGAATAATCGTTCTCCCAGTCGTCGATTTACCACATCCTGATTCTCCAACTAAACCAAGTGTTTCACCTTCATAAATAAAAAATGAAATATCATCAATAGCCTTTACCATGTTGGATTTGCCTTCATTAAAATACTGTTTTAAATTTTTTACTTCTAATAATATATTCTTTTCGTTATTAGCCATGTCAATTTCCCCCCTTCATTGAAAGAAATTGTTTTTGTCTTTTTAGAACCGCTTCTGGCGGGATAACTTCTGGAGCATCAGGATGAAGCAACCAAGTCGCTGCATAATGAGTATCAGATACTTTAAACATTGGTGGTTGTTCTTCTAAATCGATTTGCATAACATATTCATTTCGAGCTGCGAATGCATCACCTGCAGGAGGATTTAATAGATTTGGAGGTGTACCAGGAATCGCATAAAGTTCTTTCCCTCTTGAATCCAAATCTGGCATTGAACTAATTAACCCCCAAGTATATGGGTGTTTCGGATTATAAAAAATTTCATCAACTGTTCCAATTTCAACGATTTTCCCACCATACATTACGGCTACACGATCTGCAATATTTGCCACTACACCTAAATCATGTGTAATAAAGATAATAGAAGTGTCAATTTTCTTTTGTAAAGCCTTCATTAATTCAAGAATTTGCGCTTGAATCGTTACGTCAAGAGCTGTAGTAGGCTCATCAGCAATTAATATATGAGGATTGCAGGCAAGTGCAATAGCAATAACTACACGCTGTCTCATCCCACCAGAGAATTGATGCGGATATTGCTCAAAACGTTTTTCCGGCATTGGAATTCCAACTAATTTAAGCAGTTCTATCGCTCTTTGCTTCGCTTCTCTTTTATGCAACTTATGATGTTTCATAATAGGTTCCATAATTTGCTTTCCAACCTTCATCGTTGGGTTCAAAGAAGTCATTGGATCCTGAAAGATCATAGAAATATCTTTCCCGCGGATCTTTTGCATCTCACGTTCTGATAATTTGGCTAAATCCTTTCCATCAAAAAGAATTTCTCCACTTTTTATTTCTGAATTTCCAGGAGGAAGTAAGCGCATAATTGATTTTGTTGTTACTGATTTACCTGACCCAGATTCTCCAACAATCGCTAGTGTTTCACCTTTCTTAAGATCAAAGTTAACACCACGAATAGCTTGTACTTCTCCAGCAAACGTATGAAATGAAATATTTAAATCTTTTACTTCTAAAATTTTCTCCACAATTTCCACCTACCTTAATCGCGCATTTTTGGATCTAGTGCATCACGTAAACCATCTGCAACCAAGTTAAAACAAATCATTATCAAGCTAATGGCAATAGCAGGGAAAATCAACAAATGAGGATATGTTAATAATGCTTTCATTCCGTCATCTATTAAAGTCCCCAAAGAAGCAGCTGGTGGAACTAAACCTAATCCAATGAAACTTAAGAAGGCTTCAAAGAAAATCGCACTTGGAATAGTGAACATAGTGTTTATGATGATCACTCCAGCTAAGTTGGGAATTAAATGCTTAAAGATAATTTTCGCATGCGAGTTTCCTAATGTACGAGATGCAAGAACAAATTCTTGTTCCTTTAATTTTAGTGTTTGAGCTCGGACAACACGAGCCATCGTTACCCACCCCGTGATTGATAAGGCAATGGTAATCGATAAAATACCTGGCTCTAGTACGAGGATCATCAAAACAACGACTACTAAATTTGGAATTCCCATCAAGATTTCCGTAATACGTTGCATAAAGTTATCAATTCGACCACCAAAATATCCTGAAATGGCACCAAATGTTACCCCGATCACCATATCAATTAACGCAGCTAGCAAGGCAATATACAATGAAATTTGTGTACCTTTCCATAAACGAGTAAATAGATCTCGTCCAAGAGAATCTGTCCCGAACCAATAGTACGTATCCTCAGGTACTTTTTTCATTGCATACATATCTATTTCCTTACCCGCTTTATTAACCATGGTACCGTCAAATGGAAGCCAATGAACATTTTCTAGAACAGGTATCTTTGCTGGCAAATTAGAATATTTAACGTTTTGTACATTCGCGTCTTTTCCACTAATAATCGGACCAACAAAAGCCATAATAACAATCATCGCTAAAATGATGATACTAATTAAAGCTCCTTTGTTTTTTCGAACACGAAGCCATGCATCCTGCCAAAAATTCAAACTAGGCTTATTGATTTCTTCACTTGTTTTCGAATCGACAATGGCAGGCTGAAATTTATCTTTTGGAATCTTAAGATTTACATTTTCCATTATTTTTTCCCTCCAGCCACTCTAATTCTAGGATCAATTAATCCATATAAAATATCTACTATTAACGTTACGAATACAAACAACGCCGCGAACAATATCGTTGTTCCCATAATTACTGGATAGTCATTCACTTGAATGGACTTAACAAACTGCTCACCAATACCAGGAACAGCAAAGATTTTCTCGATAACTAAAGATCCAGTCATTAAAGATACCAATAATGGTCCTAATACCGTAATAACTGGTATTAAAGCATTTCGTAGGGCATGTTTAACGGAAACTTCAAAACTACTAGCACCTTTAGCTTTTGCTAGTGTAATATAATCTGAACCTAATACTTCAATAAGCTCTGTTCTCATAAAACGAGCTGCTATAGATATTGGGAAAATGGATAACGCTATAGTTGGCATGATGGTGTATTCAAAACCCCGCCAAAAGGCAACTGGAAACCACCCTAATTTTACACCGACAAAATATTGAAGAATTCCAGCGAATACAAAGCTCGGAACAGACTTCCCTAATACTGCTATGAAAGTCGAGGTATAATCAATCCATGTATTTTGATACAAGGCTGCCACTAAGCCCAGGATTATCCCGACTATCGTTCCAAAAAACATTGCCTGAAAACCTAATTGAGCTGAAGGTCCAATTAAATCTCCGATAATATCAGTTACAGGAACATTATTAAACTGAAAGGAATTTCCTAAATCACCTTTCAAAATATTCCCCATGTATTTCGCATATTGAACTGGAATTGGATCATCCAATCCATACTTGTCCTTCATTATTTGCAATTGGGCATCATTTAATTTATTAGCATTGGAAAACGGAGTACCCGGAATTATTTTCATGAGGAAAAAAGTAAAAGAAGCGATTAAAAATAATGTAATGAGCATATAAACTACACGTTTTGCTATAAATTTAATCAATACCCTCACCCCCTTAATTGTATTAATTTTCTGCTAAATCAAAAAAATTAGTTTATAGGTGAAAAGAGAGTATATTTGCATATACTCTCTTTTCAAGATAGTGCTTAAATATACCTATAAAAGATTATTCTACGATAGACATGAATTGGTAACTATGGTTAGGTCCGACACCATGGTGGTTAAAACCTTTTACCTTAGTTGCAACAAGCATACTGCTAGCACGTTGGTAGATTGGAGCAATTGCTGCATCTTGTTCTAACAAGATTTTCTCAGCTTTTTGAAGAGCTTCCCAACGCTTAGCTTGATCAGCAGTGTTTTGAGATTCTTCAATTAATTTATCGTATTCTGGGTTAGAGTAATCCATTTTATTGTTTCCTCCACCAGTTACCCATAAATCTGAGAAAGAGATTGGATCTAAATAGTCAGGTCCCCAACCAGCAGCTTGAAGATCATAATCTTGTTTTGTATCACGATCTAAACGAACTGCAAAAGGAACACTTTCAAGTTTAATAGTTAAACCTGGAAGATTTGTTTCAAGTTGATTTTTCATGTATTGGTCAACTTTTTTAGATGATTCAGTGTCTCCACCTAAGTATTTAATAGTAACTTCTTTTTTACCTAATTCTTTTAATCCAGCTTCCCATGCTTTTTTCGCTTCTTCTACGTTATAAGTAAGCATATCTCCATTTGCATCACGGAAATCTTTGCCATTTTCATCTTTAACAAAATCGGAAGGAACTGCATAGTTTGCAGGAATTGTACCGTTATTTAATACGTCTTTTGCTAAATCCTCTTTATTGAAGCCCATTGCGATAGCTTTACGGATGTTAACATTTTTTAGAGCAGGGTTTTGTTTTTGGTTCATTTTTAACCAGAATACACTTGGATCTAACCAGCTTTGCATTCTTTCATCTCCCTCATATTGAGGAACGATGTCTGAAGAAAGTTTTGCACTGATATCTGCTTCACCAGATTCAATTAAGTTTACAGCAGCTTGTGGATCTTTCACTACGTTAAACATGATTTTTGTTAAATTAACATCTTTTGTACCATGGTAGTTTTCATTTTTCTCAACTGTCCATTTTTGTGCAGTAGGTCCGTTCCATTCAGTTAACTTAAATGGTCCGTTAGAAAGACTTGATTCTGCAGTAGTTGCAAATTTTGCACCTTGTTCAGTAACAAATTTTTCATTTTGTGGCATGAACGTACCAAATGCCATTAATCCTTTGAAGAATTCAACAGTCATTGGTTTTTCCATTGTGATTTTTAAAGTTGTATCATCAACAGCTTGTACACCTAGATCATCTAAGTTATACGCTTTGTTAGCAGCTGCATTTTCTGTAATAGCTTCAGCACCTTTAATTTTTCCATTCATCATGTATGGACCATAAGGTGAAGCTGTTTTTGGATCAACAGCACGTTTCCAAGCGAATACAAAATCTTTTGCAGTTAGTGCATCGCCATTTGACCATTTAAGATCTTTTTTCAATTTAACAGTAAATTCTGTTCCATCTGCATTTGCTTCAGGTTCTCCTTCAGCTACTCCAGGAACTAGATTACTTTTTTCATCTTGGATGTATAGACCTTCTTGTGTTGTTGTGAGCATTGTGAATGAAACTTCGTCTTGTGCCATCGCACTATCCATAGATGGAATTTCAGATGATTCTAATACTCTTAGCTCTTGTTTTTCAGCAAGCTTTGTTTCTTTTGAATCAGAACCAGCTTTTTCTTCTGTCTTTTTATCGCCACAAGCAGCTAAAAAGATGCTTAGAACTAAAGTCAGAACTAAAAGAAAAGAAAATTTAGACTTTTTCAAATTGTTACACCCCTTTTTAAAATATGAACGAACACAAATTTTATTATACAATTTATCGAAATTTTGTAAATTAAATTATTTTTGAAAATTAACATATCTTGTCAAAATACGGCGATTTTTCTATAAAATGAGTAATTTTTCCTATACAAAATAATACAAAATTCCCATTTAATCCTCTAATGCTGTAAAGTGTTGTAGACTTTTCGAATATTCAATATTTTATCAGAATATACTCGTTAGTTTTTATCATTATTTTCTAATAATTTGGTAATTTTTGTATGCTATATAAACATAGAAAAACTTACTTCGACCGGGGAGTCTAAGTAGTTTTTTTACTCTATTTTTTTAGTTCTTCTTGATATTGTTTATATTCTTTTTCTGAGCAAAGTACAAAATGTCCAGGCTTAACCTCACGCATTTTCACTTCTTCTCCTTCCGTATAACCATGAACAGAAGGGTCATAAGTTATACGTGTTCTAGTGCGTTCACTGATTGGATCAGGCTGTGGAATAGCAGATAATAATGATTTTGTGTATGGATGTAGTGGATTTGCATATAATTCTTCACTTGTAGTAATTTCTACAAGCTTACCAAAATACATAACTCCAATTCTATCACTTATATACTTCACCATTGACAAGTCATGTGCAATAAACAGATACGTTAATCCTTTTTCTTCTTGCAACTTTTTCATTAAATTGACAACCTGTGCTTGAATGGATACATCTAGTGCTGAAATCGGTTCATCTGCAATGATAAAATCTGGCTGAACGGCTAATGCTCGGGCAATTCCAATGCGCTGACGTTGTCCACCTGAAAATTCATGAGGATAACGATTCGCGTGTTCTTTATTCAAACCAACTGTTTCTAACAGATGATATACTTGCTGTAATCGATCTTCTTTAGATTTTGCAAGACCATGAATATCAATACCTTCAGCAATGATATCACTTACCTTCATTCTTGGGTTCAATGAAGCATATGGATCTTGGAAAATCATCTGCATTTTACGATTCAATTCTTTCATTTGCTGTTTTGTCTTTTTTCCATGTACATTTTCACCACGGAATAATACCTCACCAGCAGTTGCATCATACAAACGAATTATCGTTCTACCAGTCGTTGACTTGCCACAACCAGATTCTCCAACTAATCCTAACGTCTCACCTTCATAAATGAAAAATGAAATATCATCAATCGCTTTAACCATATTTGGTTTGCCTTCGTTAAAGTATTGCTTTAAATTCTTTACTTCTAATAAAATTTTCTTTTCCTTTTGTGCCATATTATTGTCCTCCGTTCACTGAAAGGAACTGTTTTTGTCTTTTAAGTACTGCTTCTGGCGGCACTACCTTTGGTGCATCAGGATGTAATAACCAAGTTGCGGCATAATGTGTATCAGATATTTTAAACATTGGTGGTTGTTCCTCTAAATCAATTTGCATGACATACTGGTTACGTGGTGCGAAAGCATCTCCTTTTGGAGGATTCAATAGATTAGGAGGTGTTCCTGGTATAGCATAAAGTTCTTTCCCACGTGAGTCCAAATCTGGCATGGAACTAATTAATCCCCATGTATACGGATGCTGTGGATTATAGAAAATTTCATCAACCGTTCCAATTTCAACGATTTTTCCACCATACATAACCGCTACTCGATCTGCCACATTTGCTACAACACCTAAATCATGAGTAATAAAAATGATAGATGTATCAATTTTCTTTTGTAACGCCTTCATAAGCTCTAATATTTGTGCTTGAATTGTTACATCAAGAGCAGTTGTTGGTTCATCCGCGATTAATATTTGCGGGTTACAAGCAAGCGCAATTGCGATAACAACACGTTGTCTCATTCCACCTGAGAATTGATGTGGATATTGCTCAAAACGTTTTTCTGGCATTGGAATACCTACTAATTTAAGCAATTCAATCGCTCGAGCCTTCGCTTCTCTTTTATGCAACTTATGATGCTTCATAATAGGCTCCATAATTTGCTTACCGACCTTCATTGTTGGATTCAATGAAGTCATAGGATCCTGAAAAATCATAGAAATGTCTTTACCACGGATTTTTTGCATTTCTCGTTCTGATAGTTTTGTAAGATCCTTTTCATTAAAAAGGATTTCACCGCTTTTTATTTCTGAATTACCAGGAGGTAACAAGCGCATAATCGATTTAGTTGTAACAGATTTACCAGAACCTGACTCACCTACAATGGCTAGTGTTTCTCCTTTATGTAAATCAAAGTTCACTCCACGGATAGCTTGTACCTCTCCACTAAATGTATGAAACGAAATATTTAAGTCTTTTACTTCTAGTATTTTTTCCACAATTCTCACCTACCTTAATCACGCATTTTCGGATCTAGTGCATCACGTAATCCGTCCGCAATCATATTAAAACAAATCATAATTAAACTAATTGTTATCGCTGGGAATATTAACATATGTGGGTATGTTAATAATGATTTAAATCCATCATCAATTAATGTACCTAATGAAGCCGCTGGAGCTTGAAGTCCTAATCCGATAAAGCTTAGGAAAGCTTCAAAGAAGATAGCACTTGGTATCGTAAACATCGTGTTAATAATAATGACCCCAGCCAAGTTAGGAACTAGATGTTTAAAAATTATTTTCGCATGTGAGTTTCCTAGAGTTTTAGATGCTAATACAAACTCTTGCTCTTTTAGCTTTAACACTTGAGCACGTACTACCCTTGACATACTAACCCATCCAGTAACAGACAACGCTATCGTAATAGACAGAATACCTGGTTCAAGCACTAGAATCATCAATACAACAATAACTAAGTTTGGGATACCCATTAAGACTTCCGTAATACGTTGCATAATGGTATCCAAGCGACCACCAAAATATCCTGAAATTGCTCCATATGCTACCCCTATTACCATATCAATGAAAGCAGCTAAGAAAGCAATGTATAACGAAATTTGTGTACCTTTCCACAAACGAGTAAAAATATCGCGTCCTAAACCGTCTGTTCCGAACCAGTAGTACGTATCATCAGGTACTTTTTTCATTTCATACATATCTACTTCTTTACCAGCTTTATTCACCATTTTCCCATCAAAAGGTAACCAATCTATATTTTCAAGTACTGGTATTTTCGCAGGTAAATTCGAATGTTTTACATTTTGGTCATACGCACCCTTACCGCTTATAGCTGGTCCTAGGAATGCCATTATTAATATGAAAACAAGAACAACTAAACTCACTATTGCTCCTTTATTCTTTCTTACACGCAACCAAGCATCCTGCCAAAAGTTAAGACTTGGTTTTGAAATTTCTTCTTGCTTCGCAGTATCAATAATGGCAGGCTGAAATTTTTCTTGTGGTATTTTCATTTCACTATTAGCCATTATTTCTTTCCTCCTGCCAATCTAATTCGTGGATCAATTAATCCATATAAAATGTCAACTATTAATATTACGACAACAAAAAGGGTCGCAAATAGTAACGTAGTACCCATGATTACTTGATAATCATTTACTTGAATTGCTTTTACGAACTGTTCACCAATACCAGGTACAGAGAATATTTTTTCAATTACAAGAGAGCCTGTCATAAGAGAAACTGTTAATGGCCCTAAAACCGTTACAACAGGGATAAGTGCATTACGTAAAGCATGCTTTACTGCTACTTCAAAACCACTCGCCCCTTTTGCTTTCGCTAGAGTTATATAATCCGAGCTTAATACCTCAATCATTTCCGTTCTCATAAAACGCGCTGCAATCGAGATTGGGAAAATAGACAAAGCAATTGTCGGCATAATGGTATATTCAAACCCGCGCCAAAATGCAACAGGAAGCCACCCTAACTTCACACCAATCCAGTATTGTAACAATCCTGCAAATACGAAACTCGGAATTGATTTACCAAGTACCGCTATAAAAGTGGCACTATAATCAATCCATGTATTTTGTTTCAAAGCTCCAATTAGTCCGAGCGCAATACCTACAATCGTACCTAAAAACATCGCTTGAAAACCAAGTTGTGCAGAAGGTCCGATTAAATCACCTATGATATCTGTAACTGGAGTGTTATTGAATTGGAAGGAAGTTCCTAAATCACCTTTTAGAAGATTCCCGATGTATTTCACATATTGTAATGGAACAGGGTCATCTAGGCCGTACTTATCATTCATAATCTCCAACTGTGCTTCCGATAGCTTGTTTACATTCTTAAAAGGTGTACCGGGAATTATTTTCATGAGGAAAAAAGTAAGAGAAGCTATTACCAATAAAGTTATTATCATATAAAATACTCGTTGCGCTATATACTTAACCATTCCTGCACCTCCTATATTTTTAAATTTTCTAAATATTTGCGTATAGGGAAAAAGAGAGTATATGGAGATATACTCTCTTTTATCGGTATCCCTTTACGGATTAAATTACTTAAAGATTATTCAGTAATTTCGATATATTGATAGCTGTATTCTGGACCTACAACATGGTATGTAAATCCTTTAACTTTTGGATTAACTAATAGATTAGATGCACGTTGGTAAAGTGGTGCTACCGCAGCATCTTGTTCTAATACGATCTTTTCAGCTTTTTGTAACAATTTCCATTTTTCAGCTTCATCCGTTGTTTTATTAGCTTCTTCAATTAATTTATCGTACTCAGGGTTAGAATAACTCATTCTGTTATTTCCACCATCAGTAACCCATAAATCAGAGAAAGAAATTGGATCTAAGTAGTCTGGGCTCCATCCAGCTGCTTGGATATCGTAATTTTGTTTTGCATCACGATCTAAACGGACTGCAAATGGAACATTTTCAAGTTTGATAGATAAACCTTCTAGGTTTTTCTCTAATTGATCCTTGATGTACTCACCTTGTTTCTTAGCACTTTCTGTATCACCATTTAAGTAGCTAAGTTCAATTTTATCAACACCAAGTTCTTTCAAACCTGCTGCCCAATATTCTTTTGCTTTTTTCACATCATATTTCATCATATCTCCGTTAGCATCTCGGAAATCTTCACCATCTTCATTTTTAACTAAATCTTTTGGTACTGCGTAGTATGCAGCAATTGAACCATTATTTAAAACGTCATTTGCTAAATCTTCACGATTGATAGCAGTTCCGATTGCTTTACGGATGTTTACATTTGATAGAGCTGGATTATCTTTTTGGTTTAATTTCAACCAGAAGATACTTGGCTCTAACCAAGTTACCATGCGATCGTCTCCTTCATATTGAGGAACGATATCAGATGATAATTTTGGTGTAATATCTGCTTCACCTGATTCAAATGCGTTAACTGCTGCTTGTGGATCTTTTGATACGTTAAATGTAATTTTTGTTAAGCTAACATTTTTAGCATCACGATAGTTTTCATTTTTTTCATAAACCCATTCAGTTGCAGTTGGACCATTCCATTTAGCTAAAACGAATGGACCGTTAGAAAGATGAGTTTCTGCAGTTGTACCATATTTATCGCCTTGTGCTTCAACGAATTTTTGGTTTAATGGATTAAATGTCGGGAATGCCACGAACCCTTTAAAAAATTCAACTGTCATCGGCACTTCAGTTTGAACAACTAATGTTGTGTCATCAGGAGCAGTAACTCCTAGAGTTGTAACATCGTAAGGTTTTTTTGCAGCTGCTGCATCAGTAATTTCTTGTGCTCCTTTGATTTTTCCGTCCATCATATATGGTCCGTAAAGAGAAGCATTTTTTGGGTCGATAGCTTGTTGCCATGCATAAACGAAATCTTTTGCTGTTAAAGCATCTCCGTTTGCCCATTTGATACCTGATTTTAATTTAACTGTAAATTCTGTACCTTCTGCATTCACTTCAGGGTCTCCTTCGGCAATTGCAGGTACTAGTTCACGTTTTTCATTTTGACGATACAATCCTTCTTGTGTGTTGTTGATTGTCGAGAAGGAAACTGTATCTTCAGCTTTAATACTGTTCATTGTTGGAATTTCAGAAGATTCCAATACCCTTAACTCTTGTGCTACATCTTTTTTACCTTCGCTTTTTTTGTCACTATCAGATGACTTATCACCTGAACAAGCCGACAATACTAAGCTTAGTACTAGAGTTAGTACTAAAAGCAGAGAAAATTTAGACTTTTTCAAATTCACACACTCCTCTTAGTTGTCAATTATCTACAAACGTTATTATACAATTTTTCGACAACTTGTAAAATAGTTTTCCTAAAAAAGTTTTCTGAAAAAATAATAATCAGTTTCCATTATACTCTTTTTCAAGAAAATTCCCAATAAGAAAACGCTTCATATTTATTGAAAAAATCGTGATAAACCTACTAAAAATAACGTTTTTACTTAAATATAGGAAATATAACTATATGAGATAAATAATGGAATTATATCCATAAATTTTATAACAATTATCGCTATTTCAACACTAAAATCTTTACAATTAATTATATTCACATAACTAATAACGGTTATGTGCTTTTATTCACGAAAAAGGAACTTCTCATTTATGCCTATTATTTGCTATACTAGGCTCTATATCATCACTTTAGAAAATGAGGAATAAAATGATATGATAAAACAGGTAAAAAATAGGCCTATTTTAGCAATTGTTGTTGTAACTTTGATACTTACGATTCTATTATCATGGATTGTATATGAGCAGCTTTCTTTACTTCAATTTATTAACATAAGCTTTTATTTTTCAAGCGCATACATCATTTTAGGATTAGTTATTTTAGTTGTTGAAAAAGGTTTTTTTGATGGAATTTCATATAGCTTTAGAAGAATGTTTAAAAGAAATAGCGTTCCCGAGGCAGAAGAAGATGTAAATCATATAACTCCATTGTCTGAGTTGATTTCGCTACCGTACTCACAGCTTCTATATAGTGGATTAATCGTACTAATCATTATGTCAATCGCATTATGGTTCTATTATTAATCTCCTCCATTATTAAACATGATTTTCAAGGAAATAGCTGATAAAATGTTGGTATATATTACAAGGAGTGACATACATGAAAACAATATTCTCTGGTATTCAACCGTCCGGCTCTTTAACACTGGGCAACTATATTGGAGCAATGAAGCAATTTGTTGATTTACAAAATGACTATAATTGTTATTTTTGTATTGTTGATCAACACGCAATTACAGTTCCACAAGATCGTTTAGCGTTACGCAAAAACACAAAGAGCCTAGCTGCCCTTTATATAGCAGCAGGAATTGATCCAAACAAAGCAACCATCTTTATTCAATCAGAAGTACCTGCACATGTACAAGCTGGATGGATGATGACTTGTACATCTTATATTGGTGAATTAGAGCGAATGACTCAATTTAAAGATAAATCATCTGGTAAAGATGCTGTATCAGCTGGTTTACTTACTTATCCACCATTAATGGCGGCAGACATTCTTCTATATGATACTGACATCGTTCCAGTAGGAGATGATCAAAAACAACATATGGAATTAACACGTGATTTAGCAGAACGTTTTAATAAAAAGTATAATGAAATATTTAAAATTCCAGAAATCCGCACTCCTAAAATTGGCGCTCGAGTAATGAGCTTACAAGATCCAATGAAAAAAATGAGTAAATCTGACCCGAACCCAAAAGGATATATCGCGTTATTAGATGAACCAAAAGTAATTGAAAAGAAAATAAAAAGTGCAGTAACTGACTCAGATGGAACTGTAAAATATGATGTAGTAAACAAACCAGGTATTTCAAACCTAATGGGAATCTACTCAATTTTAGGTAATATTTCTATCGAAGACATTGAAAAGAAATATGAAGGCAAAGGTTATGGAGATTTTAAAGCTGACATGGCTGAAGTCGTAATTAACGCACTTAAACCAATTCAGGATAAATACAATGAGTTAATTAACTCTGAAGAGCTTGACCACATTTTGGATATTGGTGCAGAAAAAGCCAATAAGCAAGCAAACAAAATGCTACGTAAGATGAACAACGCAATGGGCTTAGGTCGCAAACGATAAAACCTAAATCGTAATGAAAGAGCATCCCCTAAAAATTTAGGGGATGCTCTTTTTGTATGACTCTTTGTACCCTTAATCTCTTTCGACGCTCACTTTCCTTAAACATTTAACCTCTTTCTTTCAATTATTCTCGCCTATCAAACAACACACGCTCCAATATTAAAAAATCGATCTCTTATGTAATGATATAAAGTTGCATTTCAATCTTCATATTACAAAATATAACCAAATTATTTGACGTTTATTATTAACAGTAATATACTAACTTACATAAAGTAACCAATTATTTATACATATTCTGTTTGCTTTTTTTAAAATGGGGTATTTATGATAGTGAATAAATATTTTTTGAATAATTTCGAATAGCATTCCAATTTAGTCACTTATTCATGAGCTCCAAGCTTCGTACTTAAAAACATTATTTAATGTTTTCTAAGATAAATTTTTTCATATGAATTAAAGGAGATTTTCAACATGACTAAAGATTTTTATACTGTACTAAAAGAAAGACGCTCAATTTATACGATTAATAATGAATCGCCTGTATCAGATGAACGTATTCAAGAAATCGTTGAATTTGCTGTATTACATGCCCCTTCAGCTTTTAACTCCCAAAATACTAGAGCTGTTATTCTGCTAAAAGAACAAAGTGATAAATTCTGGGACATCACTAAAGAAACTTTACGTAAAATTGTTCCTGCCGACGCATTTGCTGAAACAGAAGGAAAAATGAATATGTTTAAATCTGGGTATGGTACTGTATTATTCTTTGAAGATATGGATGTTGTTGAAGGATTACAAAAACAGTTCCCAACATATGCAGATAAATTTCCATCTTATTCTTCAGAAACTGGCGGAATGGTTCAATTACTTGTTTGGGCAGGTCTTGAAGCAGAAGGATTCGGAGCAACGCTACAACATTATCAACCATTAGTAGATGATGCAGTAAAAGCTGAATGGAATATTCCTGCTTCATGGCAATTAGCCGCACAATTGCCATTTGGTACACCGACTGCTCCAGCTGGTGAAAAAACATTTGCTCCAATCTCTGATCGTGTAAAAGTTTTTAGCTAAAACAGGTTATCAATAGACAAGGGTTCTCACTAATTATAGTGAGAACCCTTTTTTTCGCATATGTAAAACCTTCATTGTATTATACATTTTGATAACCTAACCCTCATAGCATAGATGGTCGATCTCCCACTTCCATTTCCCAAAGCTTTTCAAAAAAAGGTTGACCTTTTATTAAGTGTTCACAAAGCACTTCATGCTTAAAGGTCCAGCCTGTTTTTGTTTCCTGAAACAATTCCCTCCAAGCCTCTTCAAATTCTAACTTTTGAATATAAGGATACTTATCGGGAGACCATTCCGTATACCAATAACGAATCTCAGCTGTATTTTTGGATGTCTTTAATTGATCAAGAGCCATAAATAATAATTGCTTTAATTGTCTTTCTTTTCGAGTAAGTCCATTCATAGTTTCAGGTTCTGGAGACAATATGTGATAATCTTTCTTAAACTCTGCTTTCGAAACGAAACTATATTCTTTATCAGGTGCATTCGATATCATTTCAAAAACAAGCTGCTCTTGTCGAGGAATCAGTCGACTCTTCCTAATTGGTATTTGATACCCCATCGTATCTATCGCCATTATCCCTTTTCCATCTGACATTACAAAGCAATATTCCAATTGAATTCTTTCATGATTTTTCCTACAATATGCTTTTTGATAGACTTCCTCTAATAATTCACGCGGCAAATCACTCAAATCATTCTCAATGTACTGAAAAAGAGCCGAAGAAACTTTAAGTAAAGGAACTTGATCTAATAATTCAATTCCATCTTCTTTTCTCCATTCATGAAAGTGGCAAATATTGTAACCATTTTCTTCACCTTCAAACCAATTAACCCATACATCATGGAGATATAGCATATTTTACCCCTCACTTATTTGGAAACTATTTGTCAATAAGTATAGGCAGTGATTGGTAAAATTATTCGTTATTACCGAAAAACATCCTTGATTATTATTACAATATTAAAAAGGCAAATGTCATCTAATACAGACATGGGGCAAAAAACCCTTATAGTCAAAGGGATATAATCTCTTAACTATAAGGGCTACTGAATAAACTTATTTATTTTATTTTACAGCAGTTTCTGCTGTTAATTCCCACTCATGGTAATTATCATCAACTCCAGGTGTAATATCTACACCTTTCACACGATTATTAACTGGGAATAATTCTGTACGGAATTGAGTTGGTACAACTGGAACTTGTTGAGCCATGTATTCTTGCCATTTTTTAAATGCTTCAGCTCTATAAGATGGATCCATCGCTTTTGGAGAGTCAATCGCTGCTAATAGATCATCATTTTCATCAGAAGTAAAGCGGCTCATATTAAATTCTGCTTCTTTTCCATATAAACCGATTGGAGAAGGATTAGTACCAGTAGCCCATGCTGCCATATAAATATCAATTTCTTTATCATTTGCTTGTACTTTATCATAGAAGCTATTAAATTCAATTAAACGTCCTGTAGACAAAGTAACTTTTAAACCAACGTCCTTCCAATTCTGAATATAGAATTGAGCGATTGGTTCCGCATTATCTCCACCTGACATAGATGCCATTTTAATTTCTAATGGTTTTCCGTTTTTATCTTCTCTAGTACCATCACCATCAGTATCTTTATATCCTGCTTCATCTAATAATTTTTTCGCTTTTTCTGGATCATAATTGTATCCTTTTAACGAGCTATCATAATACGTTTTAAATGCTGGTGGAATTAATGAATTCGCGCGTTCACGAAGCCCTAAGTAGAACTGTGTATTAACCTCTTCAAGATTCATCGCATAAGCCATTGCTTGGCGAAGCTTGACATCATTCATTTTTGCATCAGGATTCATCACGCTAACGCCATTTTTCTTATCATACGTACCAAGGTTAAAACCTAAGTATGAATAGGACATTTCTGGTCGACCTAAAATTGTAATATTATCTAAATCTTTATATGTGCTGTAAATATCCGTTGGCATACTTAATGCGAAATCATATTCTCCTGCTTTTAAAGCTGCTACAATTGAAGTTGAAGGTACTGTTTTTAACACGACTTTATCAATCTTCGGTTTGCCTTTCCAATAGTTTTCATTTGCAGCAAACTGAACAGATTCTCCATTAACAATTCGCTCGATTTTGAATGCTCCTAGAGTTAGTGGATTTTTACGAATTTTATCTGAATTTATTAAATCTTTAACAGGTACGTCTTTTAAATAATGACTTGGCTCAGCATAATATAATAGTCCATCGCCAACTGCTGTATAAATAGCTGGTGATACCTTTTTAAATGATATTTCTAGTGTAGAATCATCTACTTTTTTCAAACCTGAAATAGTATCTGCTTTTCCAGCGTGGTATTCTTCCATACCTACAATATTTTTGGCATCTGTATCATAGCGAACACCTGTGTAATCTTTATGTCCAATAATTTGATACGGGAACATAATATCTTCAACCTTTAAAGGTTCACCATCTGACCATTTAACTCCATCACGGATTTTAATTGTTGCTTTTTTATTATCCACATCAACATCTAAGGACGCTATTCCACCTTCTTTTACAAGATAATCCCCATCTGTGGAAAAAATGTTATTTGAAGCAAATTTCATAATCTCTAAATCATACGCATCCTCTGATAACATATCTGTAAATACCCCTTGAAACGGTGAATCTGTTACGAGAGCTACATTTAATGTGCCTCCTTTAATGGCTTCGCCATCATTTTTCATTACTAAAGGAAACGCAGTCTTTTTAACCTCTTCTTTTGTTTTTTCATTTTCTTTTTGTACTTTTTCACTTTTCTTTTCACCTACACAAGCACTTAAGACAAGTACAAGCGTGAATAGAATAGCTAGTAGTGCCCATTTCCTATTTTTCATCCCTTTTCCTCCTTTTTATCCTAATCTTTGTTTTGCATCTGCTGAACGGCGAAGCGCCTGCCCAACATAATTTATTCCTAACATCAATACCAAAATAAGTATTGATGCTGGTAACCAGATCCACAATTTAGTTGATAAAACTTCTGGATTTACCGCATAGAAGACTAGTGTCCCTAAGCTTGGTGTCGATGGAGGCAAACCAAACCCAAGGAAAGTAAGTCCAGTTTCAATTCCAATATTTCCAGCGAAGTTTAACGTAAGTTCAACAATGATAATCGAGCTAAGATTAGGCATTACTTCCTTGAAGATGATTACAAAATCATTCGTTCCCATCGTTTTAGAAGCATTAACATAATCTCGTCTACTTTCTGATAAAGCCTTACTTCGAATAAGCCTCGCTGTTCCAACCCATAAAAAAATACTCATAATCACAATAAAACTTGTGACCGTATATTTAGGAATAATCGTAACGAATACGATAATAATCATTAATGTTGGTAACGTCATAAAGAAATCTATGATTCTCATAAAGACATTATCAATAATTCCTCCAAAATAACCCGATATTAGTCCAATAGTAACTCCCAATATCGCTGTTATTACTGTAATGGCCATTGCAATCGCAATTGAATTTCTTGCTCCGATAATAAGTTGTCCCATTATCGAACGACCACCTTGGTCAGCGCCAAGTAAAAAACCTTCACCTGGTTTCGCATACTTATCTAGTAAACTAACACGCATGACCTCTTCTTGATCTATAAAATTCGCACCAATAAATATCCCTAGTATGAGAACGACTAGACCTACTAATGAAAACATCGCTAGCCTATCTTTTTTAAACTCCCTTGCAATAATTCGAAAGCCAGTTGGCGATACTTCATTTATACTTTTATCAATAATTTCCGTTGAGATTTCAGTTTGTTGATTCATGCCATCGTTCACCTCTCTTTCTACCTTTTATCAGTCTACTCGAATACGTGGATCAACAATGCTTAAGATAATATCTGACAATAAACTTCCTAATAGTGTTAAGAAGCCATATAGTAAGACTAGCGCAGTTATTACACTATAATCTCTAGCTGTAATCGCATGAATAAAAAGTTGACCCATTCCTGGATAAGCAAAAATCGTTTCAATAAAAACGGATCCTCCTAATAATCCAGTAATCGTAAAACCAAAAAAGGCAGCAATAGGTAACAATGAATTTCTAAAAATATGCTTTGAATATACTTTATTAATTGGAATCCCTTTACTTCTAGCTGTTTTTACATAATCTTGACTCTTCGCATCAATAACTTCATTTCTTAAATATTGAATGATTGCTGTCGTACCTAAAACAGCATATGTAATCGCTGGAAGCAAAATATGATAAAACTTACTCCATATATAACCAAATGTCCCCGGAATATATGCGACATCTATAGTACCGCTAGTTGGAAATAAAGGAATCTTATAACCAAATAAGAACAAAAAGATCAATGAAAGAACAAAGGTTGGTATCGCATACGTAATATAACTGTATAAAACGACCGACTTGTCTAATGATGAATTATGATAGCGACCTGATAATACACCTAGTGGAACAGCAATAAGATATACTAGAATTACGCTAACAATTGATAACCATAAGGTGTTCAATCCTCTTTCACCAATTAGTGTGGCAACATCTACTTTAAAGGTATAACTCCTTCCAAAATCTCCTTGAAATGCATTCGTAATCCAATTAAAGTATTGTACATACCATGGGTCATAAAATCCTGATTCGATTCTTAATTCTTCTATCTTTGAAGGATCTGTTTGCGGTGTTATTAAACCAGTAAAGGGATCCCCTGGCATAAATTTGGCTAGAATAAAAACTAATAAACTTAAGACAAATAACTGTGGAATCATCACTAAACAGCGTCTTACTATGACTTTCCACATTTTATATGCCCCCCTTTACAGTATCCTTCTTGGCTACATAGTGAGTTTCACTTAATGGTTTTAAATCGTAAATCTTGCCTTTGTCGTCATAATATATATGCTCGTTTTGTGCATATAATGTTTCAATCTCCCTACGATTCCGTTTTGTTTTATTACGGTGTAACGGATTGATATCTGGTATTGCCGATAATAAACGCTTTGTATAAATATGTTGCGGATTCTCAAAAATCTCCTTACGTGTACCCGTTTCAACAAAACGCCCCTTGTACATAATGGTAATATGATCACACATATGCTTCACAACACCTAAATCATGTGAGATAAATAAATAACTTAAATTAAATTCTTTCTGTATATCTTTCATAAAATTAAGAACCTGAGCTTGTACGGATAAATCTAATGCTGAAACTGGTTCATCAGCAATAATTAGCTTTGGATTGCATGCTAATGCACGGGCAATTCCTATTCGTTGCTTCTGTCCTCCTGAAAATTCATGTGGATATTTATATTGTGCGTCCTCTGTCATACCAACAATCTCTAATAACTCATTAATTCGCCTTTTTTCTTCTTGATCACTTAAATTCTGAAAATTCCGAATAGGTTCCGCAATAATATCCCTAACTCGTTTCCTTGGATTTAAGCTGGAATTAGCATCTTGAAATATCATTTGAATGTCTCTCGTATAATCAGACAGCCGATTTCTTCTCTTATTCGAAATATTTTGCCCTTCAAAAATTATGCTACCAGAAGTAACTTTTTCTAAACCGATAATGGCTTTTCCAGTAGTAGATTTTCCAGAACCAGACTCACCAACTAAACCATATGATTTCCCTTTTTCTATCTCCATGTTGACTCCATCGACTGCGTAAACATAATCAACAATGGTATTAAAAAAACCCCCTCGAATTGGGTAATGAACGCAAAGATCCTTAATTTGTAAAAAACTCATTCTAAATCCCTCCTTCTTCACCTTCAAAATAAAAGTGCTTCCAGCAGGTACATCTTACAAAATGTCCCGGAGAGATTTCATGTAACTCTGGATTATCTTCGTGGAAGTGCTTGTCAATCCAAGGAATACGTGAAGAAAAACGACAACCAGTTCTAGGGAGATTTTTCAATGAGGGCACTAAGCCTTGAATAACACGTAACTTTTCGTTCTCGCTATTCATTTGAGGAATGGAATGAAATAAAGATTTTGTATATGGATGTTTAGGACTACTAAATAATCTTTCAACAGGAGCCTCTTCAATGATTTGCCCTGCATACATAACAGCTACACGATCAGCCATTTCAGCTACTACACCTAAATCGTGAGTAATCAATATAATGCCAGCTTCTGTTTCCGTTTGTAACGCTTTTAGCAAATCTAAAATTTGAGCTTGAATGGTAACATCTAATGCTGTAGTTGGTTCATCAGCAATGATGATTGCTGGTTTACAAGATATAGCGATTGCAATGATTACACGTTGTCTCATTCCCCCGGAGAGCTGATGTGGGAACTGTCTTGCTACCCGTTCAGGATTAGGAATGCCAACTTGTTTCAATAATTCGATAACCCGCTTTGAACGTTGTTCTTTCGTTAAATTCGAATGATAGATCAGGCCTTCAGCAATCTGTTCTTCCACCCTCATCAGCGGATTTAAAGCTGAAAGAGGATCTTGAAATATCATCCCAATACTATTACCACGGATGCCATTCATCTTATTCTCATTTAGCTCTACTAGATTCATATTTTTAAAGAGAATCTTACCCTTTATTTTCGTATTATTATCATCATGAAGACCGATGATTGAGGTCGCCAATGTGCTCTTTCCACATCCAGATTCTCCAACAATGGCTAGTATCTCATTCTTTTTCAATGATATAGACACATTATCAACCGCATCATAGTAGTGATCATTAATCCTAAAACTTGTATGTAAATGATCAATTGTTAATAGAGTTTCTGTTATATTCAATGATAATGCTCCTCCCTGTGTATCTTTACATAAAATTTACATATATAACATTTTTTACATTTTACACTCTAATTTCATTTTCCGTCAATAATTTCTAAAGAAAAAATTTTCTAAAAATAATATGCTAGCTATACGTATGGCTATCGACACTCTCAAATAAGAGTTTGTTCATTTCAGCACGCTGTAGCTTTACAGTGTTACATCACCTTATTTTTCTTTTTGTTTCGACAATTTTATGTAATTTTCGATAATTTTCTCTGGAGAAATATGAAATGAAATTTTATTAGAATAATTATTTGTTTTAAAATATAAATCAACCAAATAATATCCCATGCAATATCCAATCATTGCAGGATAGGTGCCTCTCCCATAAATCAATTGATCATGCTTTTTTTCATTTCTGCTCAATGATGTATTATCTTGAAAATAGGATTTCCAACACTTATCTAAAAAACTAATCGTATATTGCTTTGTCCATGGAGCTAAGTACTTAGAGCCTAGCGCTTTTTCAACTGTATATTCTGCTAAGCCTTCTAAAATAATAGAATCAGCGATGGTATATTCATTTATACTTTTTTTCTGTGTATGTAAACGACACACATGATGATATTCATGAATAAGCAATGCCTCTCTATCCTTCTGATTTAATTTAGGAGATAAAAAGAGAAACAATTTATCAGGAAATGCTAGTCCTGATTTATTATGTCCTTTTATAAATAGTGGTTGTTTTCGATGAGGGAAAATAAAAATTGGAATATCGGGCCCTTTCCATTTTTCTTGATAAACTAAAAATAAGTCCTCCACTTTTTCCCATGTTTGATTTTGCTGTAATTTTTCTATATCTGTTTTTACTTTAGAAGAAGCATGATACATGCCGAATTGTTGAAGATAGTGATAGATTTCTTTATCTGTTAACTTTTCAAAATAGGGTTGTAGCTTGTTACATATTTTCAAAGGGTTATCTCCATATTCTACTAGCCAATCCTCCGTTTTGATCATACCCATTATTTCACCTACTTCTCTTTCATTTTCCAGAAATAAGATGCCCTCTACCATAGTATGATTTTGAAAAGTTTTTATTACACCCGCTACTTATCTATAAGGACTGTTTCTAAAATAGGGTATAAAGTAGGTGCTTAAACACGATTCTTCAATACAATTCTTTTCTTAGTTTTTTCGATTCTCACATAGTTACCTATAATACACAAGACTAAATACCCTATTCTCAAAAGATAACCACAAATCAGTTCTCTTTACCTAAGTAAACTACAAAAAAACTGACACCCAAAATGGATATCAGTTTTCGCTTTTTTGCTTAGTTTTCGAATTTTTTAAATGCAATAGTTGCGTTATGACCACCGAAACCTAGTGAGTTACTAATAGCCGCCTTGATTTCTTGTGATCGCGCTTCATTAGGAACATAATCTAAGTCACATTCTGGGTCTGGTGTGTCTAAATTAATCGTCGGAGGTAGAATACCTTCTTTTATCGCTAATACGGTAAAGATTGCTTCAATTCCACCAGCAGCACCTAGTAAATGACCTGTCATAGATTTCGTTGAACTAACTGCTAGATGATATGCATGTTCACCAAATACTTCTTTTATAGCCATTGTTTCATATTTATCATTGTATTCTGTACTTGTTCCATGAGCATTGATATATCCAACATCTTCAGGTGCTAGACCTGCATCATCAAGAGCAATCTTCATAGCACGTGCTCCCCCCTCTCCACCTGGAGCTGGAGCTGTAATATGATATGCATCTCCTGTAGAACCATATCCAACAATTTCAGCATATATATTAGCACCACGTGCTAGAGCGTGTTCTAATTCTTCAAGCACAACAATTCCAGCACCTTCACCGATAATGAAGCCATCACGATTTGCGTCAAAAGGTCTACTAGCCTTTTCTGGATCTGGATTAGTGGATAATGCTGTGTTAGCGCAGAATCCTGCAACTGACATTTTCGTAATTGGTGCTTCTGCACCACCTGTAATCATCGCATCTGCATCTCCACGTTGAATAACCTTAAATGCATCACCAATAGAATTTGTTCCTGTCGCACAAGCGGTTACTGTACATGAGTTAACACCTTTTGCACCTAAATAAATCGATACTTGGCCAGTAGCCATATCTGGAATCATCATAGGTACAAAGAACGGGCTTACTCTACGATAACCTCTGTTTAAGAAAGTTTCATATTGTGTTTCGAATGTTTCCATTCCACCAATTCCAGAACCAACCCAAACACCAATACGATTCGCATTACTGTCATTAATCTCTAGCTTCGCATCATCTACCGCCATCTTAGCAGCTGCAATTGCATAATGCGTAAAGCGATCCATTTTGCGTGCATCTTTACGATCTACAAATTCGCCAATTGAAAAATCTTTCACTTCTGCTGCTACCTTTGCAGGATACTCATCTTTATTAATTCTTGTTAACGGACCAATTCCTGATTTACCTTGTTTTATATTATTCCAAGTTGTATAAGCATCATTTCCAAGTGGTGTCACTGCACCAATGCCCGTTACTACAACGCGCCTTTTCATGCCTTGTCAGCTCCTTACCATCATTCTTAAATTATCTTCCCCATCGTAATGCAATAGCTCCCCAAGTTAATCCTCCGCCGAAGCCTACCATTACAACAAGATCATTCTCTTTAATTTTACCCGCTTCTAATTCTTCTGCCAATGCGATTGGAATAGAAGCCGCTGAATTATTTCCATATTTATGCACCGTTTTTGACATTTTTTCAGGAGGAAGCTCTAATCGTTCTCTCGCTGACTCCATAATACGTAAGTTAGCTTGGTGTGGAATTAAATAATCTACATCTTCTTTTTTCAAATTTGCTTTTTCTAAAACATTTATACAAGATTGCCCCATTTGACGAACAGCAAATTTAAATACTTCTCTACCATTCATAACAATATGATTTTCACTATCTTGATATAAATATTTTCCTCCAGTACCATCAGCACCAAGTTCAAATGCTAACAATCCTTTTCCGTCAGATACAGGTCCCATTACAACTGCACCGGCACCATCTCCAAATAAAACGGCTGTATTTCGATCATCCCAATTTGTAATCTTAGATAACTTTTCTACACCGACTATTAAAACATATTTATACGTTTTATTTTTTATGAATTGTTCAGCAGTTGCCATGCCATACATGAAACCAGCACATGCAGCACTTATATCCATTGCTGCTGCATTTTTTGCCCCTAACTGTTCTTGAATCATACAAGAAACCGTAGGAAAAGCTTGGTCTGGTGTAACAGTCGCAACTAAAATTAAATCAATTTCTTCGGCTTGAATACCAGATTTCTCTAACGCTTCTAACGCTGCTCTATAAGCCATATGTGATGTATTAACATCCTCATTAGCATGTCTTCTTTCTTGTATTCCTGTACGCGTTCTAATCCATTCATCTGATGTATCCATGATTTTTTCTAAATCAGCATTTGTTACGACTTTTTCTGGTAGGTATCGGCCAATCCCAAGGATTCCAGCATTCATCATAAGCAACCCCTTTTCATTCAAACATTTATATACATTATTAATATCAATTACTATGACTTGGTACTAATTTTACATAATCAAACCTCATCATGCAAGATACAATTTCAATTATTTTATGAAAAGTGCTAGTGTCCAGATTAGCTCTCATCCCCTTATGACAAGCTCGCTCTTCTACTTTCTAGACATAAGAACGGTGCCCACAAGGGACTCTAACTAATAATTACATTCTCATAATATCTCCATATCAAAATAAAAAGGAGCTATTCAGCTTATCAAAAAAGACTGTAGCTCCTCCTACTATAGAACCTAATTCATTGATCTATTACTTTCGACGCAGACCATCACGTTTCCCCATATCATATGCTTCATTCATTACTTTTGTAAATAAGTCCATGAATGTCGGTAGCATATCCATTGAAATCTCAATTCCAACCGATTTTAATTTCTCTTTCGCTTCTGGAAAATGTTTCATAGCAATGTTCATAAACTCCATTTGACGTTTATTCATCATAAGCTACTCCTTTTTAGGAAATGTTCCGGATATTTTATAATTCTCGATATAGCGTTTAATTTTCTCTTGATAAGCCTTTGAAACAAGAGGACTATATCTTCCCATCGTTATGACATCATCTCTAAAATCAAAATAAAACGTACCATTTTTTAATGTGCCATTATTAAATTCCTCTGCTACTATGCTATACAATGTATCGATATGCTGGACTGTACTTGTTAAAACTGTATTTTCCCCAAGGTCTCTTTGATCTGAAACATACCCAATGATAAAAAGCCCTTTTTCCTTCACTTTCTCGATAACTGGTACATTGTATCCATCGCCCGCTGGATAAAATACATCGACATTTTTTAAAATTAACTCATCTAAATACTGTAAAGCTTTTTCATCATCGTCCCAATCATCTACATATTTAACCATAACATTCGTTTCTGGATTCTGGAATTTTGCTCCATCGATAAATCCTTGAATCTCACCTTGCCATTTATATGCAGCAATAACCCCTAAATTGCCAGTCTTACTCATTTTACTAGCAACCATTCCACCAAAATACCCCATTGCATAACCATCAAAATTAACAGATGTTGTATTCCTATTTTCAGCTTTACCGTTCACACTTACAAAATGAATATCAGGATATTTATTCGAAATCTCATTAAATATCTGTACATAATGATTATCATTTCCGATGATGAAGTTTACTCCTTGTCTTTGGAATTCTTTAATTGCACTTTCTACTTGTTCCTTTGAATTAATTTTTTCTCGGTAAAACACATTAACATCAAATTGATTACCTATATCTATTAATGCTTTGTATCCTTTTGTCCCCCATCCTTGGTCATTAATCGTATCAGGAACCAGTAAACCTACAGCATTCATCTGTCCAGGTTCCTCTGTAAAAAAACGAAAAAATGTAAACATACCGACCAGTATTAATACAATAAGTGCTATAGATAATTTAATTAAAGAAGTTTTCATATGACAAAAAATCGGTTCCCTTCCTCAAATTGTAAATAAATTATGACAATTATCATTATACATAATTATTCGCAATTAAGAAGAGAATATCTCTTATAGAATACGATATATATTTCCTAAATTAAGTGAGAATATCATACTATTTATCAGAACAACTCTATATTACATCAGTTATTTGTTATTTCCATTGATCAAGAAATTTTATCTTATCATTATGTTTAGCTAGCTGCTGTAATCCTTTGATTAAGGTAGTATTTGTAGTAACAATAAATGCGTCATCATCATTTTGTTTCGAAGATTCTACTGTAGCTTCTACTTTAAAAAATTCAGCGTAATCCTTTCTCCAGCCCTCATTATATTTAGGCTCGACATTTACGATTAAGCTGCCACTCTGTTGTATCGCTTCTAAATGAGATAAAAAATCATCGATATAAATGGAATGCGACATATCTATTTCATGCTGCTCTCCAAGCATATTTTTTTGAATATTAGATGTAGTAGATATCCAAGGACCGTATAAATCTGATATATATATCCATTGATAAGAGGCATTAGGTGGAAGTGCATTTTTCCAACTTTCAATTTGATCATTGTATTCTTCCGGAAGATTTCGAGGAATAAAAATATAGACTTTACATTGGATTTGAAAAGATGATGGAGTAAATCGATTTAGTGTTTCTAAGAAAAAAAGAAAGCAACTTCTATCTTCCTCTAGTAAATAATCATATATGCTTATATAAATGTTATCATCTTCCTCAATCAAAAAAGAATGATTTTCTGTTAAGAGTGAGAAATTCGCATTACGGCCAATAAACATTTCCTTTGCTTCTTGATGTTCAACAGATTTCATATCCCATTCAATCCCTGCCACCCTTTGTCCTTTCTCAAGTAAAAAATTACAAATATGAAATCCGAAAAAGCGAAGAGCACCGACAACAATATTCCTTGACATGAATCATCCTCCTACTGCATCAACCTTTATTTAATATTATATGCAGTAGGTAAAATTAAAGGACTTTTTCATACTTTTTAAAAAATGTTATAGCTTCACTTGCTACTTTATATCTTTTTTCTGGTAATAAATATAGTATCTCCGTTTCATCTTGATTATTTTTTTGAAGTTGTTTGTATAACTTCGATTGCTCTTTATAATCATTATCTAAAACATGAATGACTTTTATCGGAACTGAAGCGCTTAGCTTTTCATCTTGAAATTCTTTATAGTTTGTTTCGATTTCATCTTCACTTGTTTCGTATGCTCTCGACATTGATTTCATAAACGGCTTATAATATATAACTCTTTCTCTTTCTTTTTTCCAACTTTGTTTAACAGATAAAACCGGATTTAAAAATACAGCTGAACGAACATTGCCTTTCAGTTCTGATATTAATTGCATTGCAACTAAGGCACCTTTTCCTTCAGCTAATATATGAATTTTATTATTCAATATTTCTTTTTTCATGCACAATTGATAGATGGTTTTAGCTAATTGGACAGCTTTATTATTCCCCCAATGCTCTCCATATAAATTTGATGAAAATCCTGTATATCCTTGCTCTAGTATTTGCTCCAAGATTTGAAAGCGCCCAGGATGTTGTAACCAATAGCTAGATAAATTATTGACATATTGATGATGGTCTCCAATAATGAAGACCGCAAATCCACTTGGTTTTGGAGGATAATATATGATATTCCATTGACCATCATATATAAAACTTCTTAGCATCATAGGCCCGTCCTTTCTATTGTTTCTCCTATTATTTGTATGTAATTTCCGAAAAATGTTAAGAAGAAAAGCCTAATAAATACGCACAATTATAAGAAAAGTTAAAAAACCCATCTTTAATATGCCACAAAATACCACCTAGCTTAATATATCTATCAAGAGTAAAGTTAAATTAGTAGCGTAATATCTGTTAATAGCGTTCGATTATTATAATCTTTCCTTTTTCTTCGAATTTCACCAAAGGATCATTCCTTAAATTTGACCTCATTTTAATTGAAACAATCGTTAGTTTCAATGATTTTCGGGTATCATATTAAATGAATTAAACGATTTTCTTCTTTGGTTAAGTGAATCCCTTTCACTAGCATTTATTCTGAAGTTCAATACAATCGCTCATCTCCAATTCACATGATTTTTGTGAAAAAACAGTGAGTTTTGTTTATATCAGAATAATGTATATATTGTGAGTTATTAACCAAATAAATCGTTAAATATTCAAAAAGTCGTTTCCTAAATAGAAGGAAATATGGTAATATGTAAAGTATTGACGAACATAAGAGGTGAAAAGTATGCGCTATATAGTTACCTTTTTCTGGGTTTTCTTATTAATGCAAATGGTTACTTACGTAGTTAGTTCTATGATTGGTGTTGATTACTCATTCCAAACAGGAGCCGTTCTATCAATACCTATTACTATAATCGTTTCGCTTTTACCGTTAGTTATTCCTAACGAGCCAGTGGATCAACATTAATGAAGAAAAAAGAGGCAAGCTATTTAGCTAGCCTCTTTTTTCTTAAAATTTCAAAAACCTGTTACTTTATTTTAATGTTACGACAAGCTGATCATTCTCTACAGTAACGAACGCCTTTTTATTCTCTGTGACACCACCAGCAATTAGCTGTCTTGCTAGTGCCGTTTCTACATGTTTTTGAATGTATCTTTTAAGTGGTCGTGCACCGTAAACTGGATCATACGCCGCATTTGCTATAAACGTTCTAGCTTCGTCACTCAACTCAATGGTAATTGATCTTTGTGATAAACGTTCTTGTAATTCCTTCATTAAGATATCGACAATTTTATTCACTTCTGTTAATGATAGTGGTTTAAACATAATAATATCGTCGACACGATTTAAGAATTCTGGTCGGAAGTGCCCTTTTAATTCTGTCATTACACGATTTCTGGCCTCTTCATTAATTTCTCCATCAACAGATCCTTCTATTAAATGTGCCGATCCAATATTAGAAGTCATAATAATAACCGTATTTTTGAAGTCTACAACTCGACCATGAGAATCTGTAATACGACCATCATCTAATATTTGTAATAATAGATTAAAAACATCTCTATGTGCTTTTTCTACCTCATCTAATAGTATTACTGAGTACGGTTGTCTTCGAACAGCTTCAGTTAATTGCCCACCTTCCTCAAAACCTACATAACCAGGAGGTGCACCAATTAAACGAGATACCGTGTGTTTTTCCATATACTCAGACATATCAATACGAATCATATGATCTTCACTATCAAATAATGCTTCTGCCAACGCCTTTACAAGCTCTGTTTTCCCTACACCCGTTGGTCCCATAAATAAGAAGGAACCAATTGGTTTGCCAGGATCCTTAATACCCGCCCGAGCACGAATAACAGCATCCGCAACTAGTTGAACTGCTTCATCTTGTCCCACTACACGTTGGTGCAGTACATCTTCTAAGCGAAGTAATTTTTCTCTTTCACCCTCCATCAGTCTAGTAACAGGGACTCCAGTCCAACGAGCAACAATAGAAGAAATTTCTTCTTCTGTTACTTCTTCTCTCAATAGTTTCGATTCATTTTTACTGTTATTTACATCTTCCTCTAGTTG
The DNA here is from genome assembly GCF_000321185.1 of Bacillus sp. AP8. NCBI lineage: Bacteria > Bacillati > Bacillota > Bacilli > Caryophanales > Bacillaceae > Bacillus > Bacillus sp. AP8. Next base: position 44,506 of record NZ_CAPG01000008.1, on the reverse strand, counting down.
ATGTAGCTCTTTCTCTAATTGAGGTATTTTACCGTGTCTCAATTCAGCCGCTTTATTTAAGTCATACGCGTTTTCCGCATCTTCTAATTGACGTTTTAACTTTTCTAGTAATTCCCGTTTTTCTTGAATTTTTTGCAAACCTGACTTTTCTAGCTCCCATTGTGAACGCATGCTGTTTGCTTCTTCTTTTAAATTAGCAAGTTCTTCTTGTAAAGCTTCTAAGCGTAGCTTACTTTGCGCATCCTCTTCTTTCTTTAATGCTGCTTCTTCAATTTCCAATTGCATTACTTTACGAGTTAATTCATCCAATTCCGTAGGCATAGAATCAATTTCCGTACGAATCATCGCACAAGCTTCATCTACTAAATCAATTGCTTTATCTGGTAAAAAACGATCAGTAATATAGCGATTACTTAGTGTAGCCGCAGCAACAAGCGCACGATCATGAATCCGAACCCCATGGTGAACTTCGAATCTTTCTTTTAATCCACGTAAAATTGAAACTGTATCCTCTACATCTGGTTCCTTAACTAGTACTTGTTGAAAACGACGCTCTAATGCTGGATCTTTTTCAATGTATTGTCGATACTCATCTAAAGTAGTTGCCCCAATACAATGTAATTCTCCACGAGCCAGCATTGGTTTCAACATATTACCGGCATCTAAAGCTCCATCCGTACGACCTGCTCCAACAATCGTATGCAGTTCGTCTATGAATAATAATATTTTCCCTTCACTTTTTTTGATTTCATTTAGAACGGCTTTTAATCTTTCTTCAAACTCTCCACGGAATTTAGCACCTGCAATTAATGAACTCATATCAAGTGAAAAAACGGTTTTATCTTTTAATCCTTCCGGTACATCTTTTCGAACAATTCTTTGTGCTAATCCTTCTACAATAGCTGTTTTACCAACACCTGGTTCACCTATTAAGACTGGATTATTTTTTGTTTTTCTTGATAAAATGCGAATAACATTTCGAATTTCAGAGTCACGGCCAATAACAGGATCTAATTTTCCATTCTTCACTTCTTCAACAAGATCACGTCCATATTTTTTTAAAGCTTCATATGTGCTTTCCGGATTAGAACTAGTCACTTTTTGACTCCCCCTTATTTCTTTAATTGTCACCAAAATTGTCTTTGAATCTAAATTGAATTTTCTTTTCAAAACCTTTATTTCATCAGCTGAACTTGAAAAGAATGCAAGTAATAAATGTTCAATCGATAAATATTCATCCTCTAACTTGCTCATTTCTTTCCATGCTGCATCAATCGCATTTTGGAGATTTTGTGACATATATACTTGGCTACTTCCTGATGAAGTAGAAACTTGAGGTAATCCATCAATTATTTCATTTACCGCATTTGCAAAAGCTTGTAATTGGATGTGTTGGTTTTCCAAAACCCTTTGTAAAATGAAATCATCTTGTTGAATCATCGTTGCCAAAACATGGGCAATCTTTAATTCCTGATTTTGGTTACTCTGTGCAAATTGTTGTGCTCCAACTAACACTTGCTGCACACGTTCAGTCATTTTATTAAAATCCATATTAGCCCCTCCTCTAAACAACGGTATTAATATGCTAGCTACTAAAGCTAAAATAAATCTTTAGTTCCAAACATAAATGGTTTAAGTTTAGTCAAATAACAAGTTTGACCTTTTTTGACCTTTAATATTATTATACAACTTTTTACACATATGTAAAGACAGCTTTCTACAATAAATATTGAATTATGAATAATATGATAATAACCCCCATTTTGGCAAGAAGTGGGGGCTTATTTGTATGTTATTAAGGTTTTCTCTGGTATGTCCAAAGTCGATTATGATTAGAGTTTTCCGGAAAATCATCTCCAGCTTGCAAGTGGATTTTCTTAGGATTTTTGACCATACTACCTGTTTCACCAACTTCGACATAGTACCCGTTATTTGGTGCTTTCTGTCCTGCTCTAAATTGTCGGGATTGTCCCATACAGTCTTCCCTCCTTATAGTTGAAACCATCTATATTATTCCCACATAGCCAAACCTTATAAACATACCTATTTTTTACATTTAAGGAACTTTTCCATACCCCTAATACTCTTTACTTTCTCCATTACCTTAGTGTTAAATGAAAAGATGAGATTTATAAATTTTCGGAGGTTCAATAGTGGATTTACTTTTATTACTGAAATACTTATTTTTAGGATTAGTGCAAGGTTTTACAGAACCCATTCCTGTTTCTTCTAGTGGTCATCTTGTGTTAATGCAACACTTCTTTGGTATAGAAATTCCAGGAATGAGTTTTGAATTACTTGTAAATACAGCATCTTTAATTGCTGTTGTATTAATTTATCGAAAAGATATTTGGCGCTTAATTCAAAATGGATTACTTTATTTAACCAAAAGAGAAGAAAGTGCGAAAGCCGATTTTCGATTTATTATTTACTTAATCATTGCAACAATTCCTGCAGCCGTAGCAGCAGTTTTATTTGATGATTATATTGCTGAGCATTTTAAAGGCATAAAAATACTAGCGGTTTCCTTAATAATCACAGGGATTGCGCTATGGTCCATCCGCAAGCTTAAAGGGAGAAAAAATGATAATGATTTATCATTAAAAGATACAATTATTATTGGCTTGGCTCAAGCTGTAGCTCTTATACCGGGTATTAGCCGTTCAGGAGCTACCATTGTTGCTTCAATGCTTCTTGGTACTAAGCAAGAAACAGCTTTACGCTTTTCATTCTTGTTGTACATCCCAATTAGTGTTGGAGGAATGATATTAAGCTTCAGTGATATTATCAACGATCCACAAATTGGCACGTTGGCACTACCTTATACCATTGCATTTCTAGCATCATTAGTCGCTTCCTACTTTGCTTTAAAATGGTTCATGGGCATAATGGCAAGAGGCAATCTAATGTATTTTTCTATCTACTGCTTCATAGTTGGTGGATGCGTATTAATTTTCGCGTAACATTCATATCTAGACCAGAAATAAAACAGCTCCCAACATAATTTGTTCGGGAGCTGTTTCTATTTCTGGAGTAATCTTTGTTTTTAAGCGTTTGGCTCTTTTTTGAGCAGGTAATCCTATTTCTTCATAAAAAAGGATGTCTTCAAACATTCTTCTTTTGAGACATCCTTTTTATTCTATTATGACATTAAATCTACAAGTACTGCTTTTTGAGCATGTAATCTATTTCCTGCTTGATGAAAAATCACAGAGTGAGGTCCATCAATAATTTCAGTTGATACTTCTTCTTCTCGATGCGCTGGTAAACAGTGCATGAAAATATAATCTACTTTTGCCTTTTCCACTAGTTGGGCATTTACTTGAAAGTCAGAAAAATCGGCTAATCTTTTTTCATTTTCATCTTCTTGCCCCATACTCGTCCATACATCACAATAAATCACATCTGCATTTTGAACTGCCTCCTGAGGATCATTTGTAACCACAATAGAGCCTCCTGATTTGGCAGCGTCTAGTTGAACACCTTCAATAATTTTGCTATTTGGTTCATAGCCTTTTGGTGTTGCAATGGCTACATCCATACCTACCTTTGCACATGCTTCCATTAAAGAATGTGCCACATTATTGCCATCTCCAATGTAGGCAATTTTCAATCCTTGAAGCTTGCCTTTTACTTCTTGAATGGTTAGTAAATCAGCCATTGCTTGGCATGGGTGATGCAAATCCGTTAATCCATTGATTACAGGAATACCTCCACATTTAGCAAGCTCTTCTACTTTTTCATGTTCAAATGTTCTAATCATAATACCATTTACATATTCCGCCAACACCTGAGCAGTATCGGCAACTGTTTCTCCTCTACCAAGCTGTAAATCACGATTTGTTAAAAATAAAGCATGACCACCAAGTTGCAGCATACCAACTTCAAAAGATACACGAGTACGAGTAGATGATTTTTCGAAAATCATCGCTAATGTTTTTCCTTCTAAAGGAGAGTATTTCTCTCCATTTTTAAACTTCGTTTTAATATTTGTTGCTAACTCAAGCAACTTCAAAATTTGATCACTTGTTACATCCGTTAAAGATAAAAAATCTTTTGTAGTTAATATCTTATTTGTATTTGTTATTTGTGCTGTTGTCATTTTATCGTCACGCCTTTCTTTTGTTTTGCATGCCAATCCTCTAATGATGCCATTGAAATGTCGCTAAATGATGCACCTTCAACATATGCTTTAAACGTTTCTATACTTGTAAAAGTTAATAAACGATATTTTGCAGCTTGTATGCGTGCTGACTTTTCTTCATCAGCCAAGGTTAGTAACACTTTTCCTCTTTTTTCTTTTAACCAATTTTCCAAGGATCTATCTGTTACAGGAATTAATCCTACCTCTTCCATTTTCTCCTGTAGTTCCACTGGTAGCGAAATCGATGAAGATACGAATACTTCATTCCCATGCATTTTTATACTTTTTTCTAAAAATACAAATGCCTTCGCTAACGCTTCTGCTTTCGTATCACCGATTGCAATTCCTTCTCCAGTCGATTTCATTTCCGGTCCTAACTTACTATCAAGTCCACTCAAAGCAAAAGTTGAGAATACTGGATATTTCACAACAACATATGGCAATTCCTCTAATAAACCAAGCTTTTCAACTAAATCCGACAAAGAATATTTCCCAAGCAATATTTTTGTCGCAATTTGTACTAACTGAACATTTGCTACTTTACTTATTATAGGAATCGTTCGACTTGCTCTTGGATTTACCTCTAGCACGTATACATCTTCATCGGAAATAACATATTGTATATTCATTAAACCTTTGTATTGTAATTTTTTTACAATTTTTTCTGCATATTCTACAATTTTATTTTTCACATTCTCTGATAATGTTTGAGATGGAAGATATGCCATACTATCTCCAGAATGAATACCAGCCTTCTCAATATGTTCTGCAATAATCGGTATACAAATGTCCTTTCCATCAGCTACTAAATCGACTTCTGCCTCTTTTCCAGGTAAATAGCGATCAATTAGTATTGGATAAGTACTTGATGCAATACCTTCTTCTAATTCTTCTTTACTAGAATAAATATGCATACCACTTCCACCGATAACATATGAAGGACGAACTAGAATAGGATATCCTAACTGTTCAGCAAATTGTTTTAACTCTTCCTCACTATTAGCAATCGCTCCAGGAACATGTGGGACATTTAAAACTTCTAGTAAGTCATAAAAACGAGAACGATCTTCAAGTTGGTCAACTGTATCAAAAGAAGTTCCTAACAAATTCACTCCTGCTTGCTCTAGTTCATTAGCTAAATTAATAGCCGTTTGACCACCGAATTGAATAATAACATCTTCTATTTTTTCTGCTTCAATAACATTCAAAACGTACTCTAAAGTTAATGGTTCAAAATACAATTTATCAGCTGTTGCAAAATCAGTACTTACTGTTTCTGGATTATTGTTGATCATAATGCTCTCAATCCCTTCGCTTTGAAGAGCAAATACACTATGAACTGAACAATAATCAAACTCAATTCCTTGGCCAATTCGAATTGGTCCACTACCTACTATCAAAACCTTTTTGCGATTGGATGGTACTTGTTCATTTTCACCGTTGTAAGAGCTATAATAATAGCTTGTTTGAGATGAAAATTCAGCAGCACATGTATCAACGATTTTATAAGAAGCCTCTATTCCATAGCTTTTTCTTTTTTGTCGAACTTCCTTTTCATCTACCTTCCATTGATGTGAAAGATACGCATCAGAAAATCCATACTCTTTTAACATCGTAAATTCTTCTACAGAAATGGAATTCACATTACGTTTATCTATTAGTTTTTCAGCTGCAATTAAATGAGCAAATACAGATAAGAAGAAATAATCTATTTTCGTGTGTTTATGAATTTCTTCAATGCTTATGCCTTTACGTAATAACTCTAGAATGATAAAAAATCTTTCGTCACTATTACCATTCATTTCATGCATCAGCTGATAAACACATTCATTTTCTAATCGTGGTAGTTTTAAACCAACTAATTTCATTTCTAAAGAAGAAACAGCTTTTTGAATGGCACTTTCTAAATTGCGATCAATTGCCATTACTTCACCAGTTGCTTTCATTTGTGTACCTAGTTTACGATTTGCACCAGTAAATTTATCAAATGGCCAACGAGGAAATTTAACTACTACATAATCTAGTGCTGGCTCAAAGCTAGAATATGTGCTTTTTGTAACTGGATTGATCATTTCCGCTAACTGATAACCAACAGCTAATTTTGCAGCTATTCTCGCAATCGGATATCCCGTTGCTTTTGAAGCTAATGCTGATGATCGACTTACCCTTGGATTCACTTCAATCAAATAATATTGCTTACTTGCTGGGTCTAATGCAAACTGAATATTACATCCTCCGATAATCCCTAAAGCAGAGATAATTTTAATCGAAGCTCCTCGTAGCATTTGATACTCTTCATCCGTTAATGTTTGTGAAGGAGCCACAACGATAGAATCACCTGTATGAATACCTACCGGATCAATATTCTCCATATTACATACAGTAATACAAGTACCTGAACTATCACGCATTACTTCATATTCAATTTCTTTAAATCCAGCAATACTTCGTTCAATTAAACATTGTGTGATTGGACTTTCTTGTAGGCCACCTCTTACTAGTTCTTTGAAAGAGTCTAAATCAGCTGCGATACCGCCTCCGGTTCCACCAAGTGTATAAGCTGGACGAACTATAATAGGGAAACCAATTTTTTCTGCAAATGCTACAGCTTCATCCAATGTATGCACAATCGAACTATCTGGAACAGGTTCGTTAATTTCAAACATTAATTGTCTGAAAAGCTCACGATCCTCTCCTTTTTTTATTGATTCAATTGGTGTTCCTAGAAGCTTAACATTATACTTTTCTAATACTCCTGCTTCATCTAACTCGTAGGCTAAATTCAAACCTGTTTGCCCACCAAGTGTTGCTAGTAAACCATCAGGACGCTCTTTCTCAATAATTTGGGTAATCGATTCTTTTGTAAGAGGCTCAAAATACACAACATCCGCATTACTTTCATCCGTCATAATTGTTGCCGGATTATTGTTTATTAAAATAACCTTGTAACCTTCTTCCTTTAAGGCTATACAGGCTTGGGTACCACCGTAATCAAATTCTGCTGCCTGACCAATTACGATTGGGCCAGAGCCAATGACTAATATTGTTTGAATTGAAGGATCTTTAGGCATATACTTTTTCTCTCCCGCTTGTACTTTTCACATTTTGTAAAAACTCATCAAAAATAATAGAGCTTTCTGCTGGACCTGGATTTGCTTCTGGATGAAATTGTGTTGTAACAATCGGTAATGTATCATGTTGTAGACCTTCTACCGATTTATCATTAACTTGCACAAATCGTATTGTCAATTCTGTATCAGTAAGACTTTTTTCATCAACGACATAGCTATGATTTTGCGATGTCATAAACACTTTGTTTTGTTTAAGATCCAAAACAGGTTGATTAGCCCCTCTATGACCAAATAGTAATTTTTCGTTTTTCCACCAAAGGCTAATGCGATTAGCTGATGCCCTAAACAAATTCCCATGGTTGGATACGCTGAAGATATTGCTTTAATATTTTCCAAGTATGGTGTCATCTCGACCGGATCTCCTGGTCCATTAGATAGTAAAATACCATCTGGTTTTAATGAATTTATCTCTTCCAATGTTGTGTGATAGGGTACAACTGTAACTGTACAATCTTTTTCAACTACATATTCCAAAATGGATTTTTTATATCCAAAATCCATTAAAATAATATGCTCGCTTCCTTTGCCATGAACGCTCTTTTGTTCCTGTGAAACTAGAGGTACTGGTGATTTATACTGAAAGCTCTGCTCTTGAATTGAATAAGTTGGATCGTTATTCAAATAGACAGGCATTGATCCCATCGTACGTATACGTTTAACAATTGCTCTTGTATCTACATTTCCAAGCATCGGTATATTCCATTTATCTAAATACTCCACTAAAGACTTTTTCGCATTGTAATGTGAATATGTCATATCTCCTCTATGAACAATTACTCCAGCTACATGAGGTTTACAGCTTTCAAAATCAACATCATTAATACCGTAATTCCCTATTAACGGATATGTGAAAACAACAATTTGATTTTTATATGATGGATCTGTTAAAACCTCTTGGTATCCCGTCATTCCTGTATAAAATACGATTTCTCCAGAAATAGTATGATCTGGTTGTTTCGTAAGCCATTTTCCTGAAAAAACTTCCCCATTTTCTAAATGTATATAACTGTTCATACTTTCACCCTCTGCTGATGAATATTTATCTAACGATCAGAATAATTATTCATTTCAATTTAAAAATATTCAGCCTTACACGGCTGTTCCACTTACTTGTTTAATTGATTCTACAATTTTCTCTACTGCTATATCGATTTCAGCTTCCGATACATTTAAAGGAGGCAACAATCGGATGACATTCGGCCCAGCTGGCAATACTAGTAACTCTTGTTGCTGTAAACCAAGTATAATCTCATTCGCTTGGCTTGCTAACTCAATCCCCACCATTAATCCAAGTCCTCTTATATCTTTTACAATTGGTAGTTCATTTAATTCCCTTACAAGCTTTTGATTCAAAGCATCACTTTTATGTTCTACTGCTTGTAAAAAATCAGCTTGAAAAATTTCCTCTAAAACAGCTATAGCTGCTGAAGTACTGAGCGGATTACCACCAAATGTAGAGCCATGACTTCCTGCGCCAAAATATGGAATCAATGTCTCTTTACCAAGCATGGCACCAATTGGTAAACCATTTCCTAAACCTTTGGCTACTGTTATGATATCAGGAATAAAGTTAAAGTGTTGAAATGCAAATGCTTTACCTGTACGACCTATTCCTGTTTGCACTTCATCGATAATGATTAATGCTCCAACATTTTTCGCTACTTCTTGAACAGTTCGTAAAAACTCTTCTGTAGCGCAATAAATACCGCCTTCACCTTGAACGATTTCAAACATAATCGCTGCTGTATCTTCATCAACCACGCGTTTTACATCTTCTACATTATTAAACGTAATATATTCAAAATGATCCAGCATTGGTCCATAGCCAATTCGTACTTTTTCTTGACCAGTTGCTCCCATTGTAGCATATGTTCTACCATGAAATGACTGATTACACGTTACAATTTTCTTTCTACCTGTAGCTTTTTTAGCTAATTTAATTGCTGCTTCATTTGCTTCTGCACCACTATTACAAAAGAAGGCTGCTTCTAATCCTGATTCTGCTGTTAACTTATCAGCTAATTGTTCTTGTAGCGGCTGCTGAAATAAGTTCGAAGTATGCCAGTAATTTGCTAACTGCTTCTGAATAGCATCTTCTACATTATGAGGTCGATGTCCTAAATTCAATACGCCAATACCAGAAGTAAAATCTAAATATTTCACATCATTCGTAGCAATTAAATAGCTTCCTTCTCCATGTTCAGGAGTAATATCCCATCTTGCATACGTTGGAAAAACATGACTCATCATTATACCCTCACTTTCTCTAAAAAAGATGTTCCTATCCATTTACTATTTTTGAAGAAAGAATCTTTTCCGCTTACGATTCTTACTTGATCAATTCCAGTTTGAAGAACTTGTAATGCCGTCCTTACCTTTGGAATCATCCCTCCGTAAATCACTTGTTTATGAATTAATTGTTCCGCTTCCTCAGAAGTCATCTTTTCAATTAATTGATTATTATCTAAAACCCCTTTAACATCCGTAACAAACACACAGCTTTCAGCATTTAGTGCTTTAGCTACTGCTCCAGCTGCCATATCAGCATTCACGTTTAATGTATGGCCTTCCTCTGAAAGTGCCAGCGGAGTAAGCACAGGTATTAAGCCTAGGCTAAGAACCTGTTTAATAAGCTGGCTATTTACTGCTGTTATTTCTCCCACTTCTCCTAAGTCGACTGAATCAATATACTTTCCTTCTAAAAGCTTAGCATCATTTCCATGCAGTCCAATTGCTGAAAAACCATTCTTTCTTAGTAATTCTACAAGTGAACGGTTTGTTTTCCCAGATAAAACTAGCTCCACAACGTTTAATACTTCTTTCGTTGTCTTTCTTAGACCATTATTAAATTCTGGCTTTATTTTCATCATTTCAAGCATTTCATTAATATCTGGTCCGCCACCATGTACAAATACAAAGTGATACCCTTCTGTCTGTAAATCTTTTAAACTAGCGAAAAAGGACTCTTGTAGTTCATGAAGGATACTACCGCCTAACTTTACTAGTAAGATTTTCATTTCATATCCCCCTTACGTTCGGTAACTTGCGTTAATCTTGACGTAATCATACGTTAAGTCACAACCCCAAGCTAATCCCTTTTCTTCTCCCTCTCGTAAAACTGCCTTAATAGAAATCGTGTCATTTTCTAGGTAAATCTTCGCCTCTTCTTCAGAAAAAGATACTGGTGTTCCAGCATTCAGCATCAATATATCTCCCAAATAAATGTCCACATCTTCTGGATTAAACACTACACCACTTCGACCCATAGCTGCAATTACACGTCCCCAGTTAGCATCAGCGCCAAAAATGGCTGTTTTGACCAAACTTGAACCAACGACTGTTTTAGCTAATGCTTGTGCAGCTTGTTTGGATTGTACTCCTTCAACAACTACTTCAATTAATTTTGTAGCGCCTTCTCCATCTCTTGCTATCTTTTTTGCTAAGTCTTCACTAACTGCTTGAACAAGACCAACAAATATCTCCCAATCATCATGATCTGGTGTTAATTCATTTCCACCATTCATCCCATTAGCTGTAATTAGTACCATATCATTTGTAGAAGTATCTCCATCAACTGTAATTTGATTAAATGTTACATCTGTGGTTTGAGCTAATGCTTTGTATAAATGTTCAGATGAAACATTTGCATCAGTCGTTAAGAATGCTAACATAGTCGCCATATTGGGATGAATCATACCAGAACCCTTTGCTGCTCCTCCAACCGTTACCTTCTTCCCATCAATAATGGCTTCATAAGCACATTTTTTCGCAATTGTATCAGTTGTTAAAATCGCTGTTTCAAAATCAGCTGCATTTTCAAGTTGATCAGAATACGTGAGCTTACTAATTCCAGCTTTAATCTTATCCATATTTAAATACTCACCAATTGTTCCTGTTGATGCGACAGCAACTAAATAATCCGCAATTCCTAATTTTTTAGCTGTCTCACTTCTCATTTCGTATGCATCTTTTAAACCTTGTTCTCCTGTACAAGCATTGGCACAGGCACTATTCACAATTACAGCTTGAATTTTGCCAGCATACGCAATACTATCCTTTGTCACTGCTATTGGTGCAGCTTGAACGACACTTTGTGTATAAACAGCTGCAGCATTTGCAGGAACTTCTGATACAATCATTCCTAAATCCTTTTTAGAATAACGGAGTCCTGCATGAAATCCACCAGCTTTATATCCCTTAGCACTCAATATATTTCCGTATGCAACTTCTTTAATGTTCTCATCAATAGTCAAAGTTTTCATCTAGTTCACAAACAGGCTATGGAAATTGCGGCACAAACATTAATCCTGTTGTTTCTGCAAATCCACACATTAGATTTGCATTTTGTACCGCCTGACCTGCTGCTCCTTTCATTAAATTATCGATTACCGAAACGATAGTCACTCTACTTGATCGTTCGTTAACACTAACTGCTATATCGCAGAAATTCGATCCTGACACCTGCTTCGTACTTGGAAAAAAACCTTCCTCTTGAATTCTTACAAAAGGGTGACGCTCATAAGCTTGTTTATATAAATCTATTAATTGTTTAGTATTATGGTTCTCCATTAATTCCACATACATCGTTGCCATAATGCCACGTGTCATTGGTGTTAAATGAGTACTAAATTCAATAATAGAATCATCATTCCACCATTTGAGCTGTTGTTCAATTTCTGGTATATGCTGATGCTCATGTACTTTGTAAATTTTTAAATTTTCATTTACCTCTGTATACATGGATCCTAAACTAGCTGTCCTTCCTGCTCCCGAAACACCTGATTTAGCATCAATGATAATGCTGTTCTTCTTTATTAATTGTTGTTGACTTAATGGAGCTAACCCCAAAAGTACAGCAGTCGCATAGCAGCCTGGATTAGCTATCACTTGGGCTTTTTGAATATTTTCTGTATTCCATTCACTTAGACCGTAAACAGCTTTTTCAATGGTTTCACTAGGAGCAGCTTCTTTTTTATACCACTCTTTGTATAATCCATCCTTTTTCAACCTTAAATCTCCAGAAAGATCAATTACTTTAATGCCTGTGTCAACAAGACTTTGAGCTAGTTTGGCTGACACTCCAGATGGTGTAGCAAGGAATACAAGATCACTATTTTTCGCTATTTCATTTGGATCGATCTCTTGAAATTTCTGTGTAATATGCATAAGGTGTGGATTTTCTCCATGTATAAATTGACCAGCCTTTGATGAAGAATGTAGTGATACTATATTAAACTTAGGATGGTTATTTAAAAGCCTTATTAGCTCTAATCCACTATAACCAGAGGCTCCTATAATCGAAACATTCATTTAATATTACACTTCCTTGAAGATGAATAATTTTGATATTCTTTATATTTACATTATTATAAGCATGAATAAAAATAAATGCAATTGAATTTTTATAAATTATTGATTTTTCTAAAATGTATAACAAAAATTATGCACTTGCCTAGAAACGGGCCTAAATTTCTATTTGAATAGCTATTAATTTCTGATGAATCAGCAAAAATATCGATATAAAACGTAAGAGAGCCACTCAAACAGAATTAATCCAAGTCGCTCTCTTTTATTTTCAGCTTATAAGCACTTTCTTTTAATATATATAAATGAAGTCATTTTTAGAAATGATAAAACCATCCATCACATTGTATAAAAAATATCTCACCCTTAACGATTTTTCTTTTTAATGTAACTACACAAACGTTTTCCACTAAACAAGCTCCTTATAAAACGTAAGGGCCTCCAAACAGTGAATACAAATCACTATTTGGAGGCCCTTTGCTATTTAAGAAATACCTAATGCAATTTTAGCATAGCGTGATAAACGATCTTTTGACCACGGTGGATTCCATACGATATCCACTTCCGTTTCTTTTACTTCTGGAATATCTGAAAGAGCAATTTTCACTTGATCAACAATAGTTCCAGCAAGAGGACATCCCATTGATGTAAGTGTCATTGTTACCTTAGTGTTTCCTTCTTCATCCATATCTATATCGTAAACAAGTCCAAGATTGACTATATCAATTCCAAGCTCTGGATCAATAACTTGTTCTAGTGCACCCATAATATTATCCTTTAAATCTTTATCCAAACTAATCACTCCTTTTCATCACTTACAGTTTAACTAACTTTAAGACACGTTTACTTTATCTTAAAGAAACAATGTGTAAACGTCTTATTGTCCAGTGAAAAATCATATTTCATCACTCACTAAAGCTACCCTTTATTTTAGCAAATGTTAGTGCTAAATGAAAAGTATTCGAATTTATGTATATATGATTTTTAATTAGTAGATTTTTCGCAAACTTTGTTGTCTAATTACAAATAATGAGCAAAAGTTTTACTCACCGCATTTATTACTAAACAGCGTTAATATTAATATATTACTCATGATTGTTTGCCTTTTCACTTTGAAACGATTATCCACCACGATCGTGAACAAAACTGAAAAATATTATAAATGAGTTGTAAACCAATTAACGGTTTCGATTACTCCCTTATTAGGTACAGCATGCCCTCCATGCTCATCTAATATAAATGACAATGGTACATTCTTCTCCATATATGCTTTCTGTAGATTTTTATAAAATGTAAATGCCGGCAAATATGGAACGACTTCATCTTGTTTTCCATGCCAAAATAATAGCGGACGTTCCTTCCATTGTTCGATTTGTAACGTAGCGTCATATTCCTCTAAAACCTTAAGCTGTTGATTAATTTCTTCGTTTGAAAGAGGAATAAGTGTGCCATTATTACTCATAAAATCCACTTGCCATTTTGCAAAATCAACATAAGCCGGATTTCCCATCAATGAAACACCTACTTTAATCCAATCATACTTTGCCATAGCTCCTAAAGTAATAATTCCACCCATTGAAGTACCTGCTAGTCCAATACGGTCCCCGTCGATTAAATGAAGATTTTCAAAATGAGACTTTAACATCTCTATTTCGTGAATAGTTGTAATAACAACTTTCCAAAAACTCGAATAAATATTCTTTCCTTCTTCTCTCTCACCATGATATAACGTATCGGGTAATATCACTCTATAACCCTTTTCAGCGAGCATATAAGCATATTGTAAATTTCTTTCTTTTATGCTTGTTACACCATGAATAAAGAATATTAGTGGTAATTTGTTGGCAGAATCCTCATTTTTTACTACATGTAGTAATGGGACATTATGTATCTTCTCTTTCTTAATGACAATCAACAGATTCTCCTCCCAAATGCAATATTGTCTTTTACACTTTAACTATACCTTAATATAAGATAGATAGAAAAATTAATTAAATTCTACTACAATTGAAGATAAGAATGTTTATATGTACAATAGGGAAGCACCCCTATTTTGAAACTGTTAAGACAAAGATACTTTACTTCAACAGTTTTCACGTAATAAATAGCATTCAGATAGCATTCATTCTTTCATATATTGAAATAACGATACAAAATATACCTTAACCAAGGAGGACATATGAGCGAAAAACATTTAATTGCCTTAGATTTAGACGGAACATTATTACAAAATGATAAAACCATTTCAAATAGAACAAAGTCTGTGTTAGCAACTCTTAAAGAACAAGGTCATCATGTCATGATTGCTACAGGTAGACCCTTCCGATCTAGTTTACCTTATTACAAAGAGCTTTCCTTAGATACACCTATAGTGAATTTTAATGGAGCTTTTGTGCATCACCCTCTTTCAGCAAGCTGGGGAACTTATCATTCACCTTTAGATATTAAAGTAGCAATGGATATTATCGAGGCTTGTCAAAGTTTCCAATATCATAATATTATCGCTGAAGTACGTGATGATATTTATTTTCACCAGCATGATGAAATTTTTATTGATGCAATGAAAATGGGTGATCCTAAAATTACAATTGGGGATTTACGAAATTACTTAGAGCTATCTCCAACGAGTATGTTAATACACGCAGATCCAGAAAGTGTCACATCAATAAGAGATCATTTATCAGCTGTACATGCTGAGGTTATCGATCATCGCCGTTGGGCTGATCCATATCATGTTGTTGAAATTATTAAAGCTGGACTAAACAAAGCCGTTGGTATTAAACGAGTTGCAGAATATTTAAATGTTCCTCAAAACCAAATTATTGCTTTTGGTGATGAAGATAATGATTTAGAAATGCTCGAATATGCTGGAACGGGTGTAGCAATGGGTAATGGTATTTCTGCTGTAAAAAATATAGCAAACGAAACAACCTTATCAAATGAAGAAGATGGTATTGCTCTCTTCCTAGAAGACAAATTCAATCTTAAAGGAAAAAAAATAGCTTTGTAAAAGAGGAAATAACTCTTTTTCCTTCTTTTACCTATAATTTTTTTTTACAATTTGTTAAAAATAATAGAGACACCGAGATTGTGTCAATTGCTTAGATTGCGAGGGGTTTACGAATGGGCAAACGTAACAAATCCAAACGTTTTTTCCAGCAAAGTAAAGATTCTGTTTCAAAGCATGATGAAAAATTCACGTATCGCATGACCATGGCTGAAGCTGAGTCACAAAAATCATGCTGCTGCAGTAGCAAATTAGGGTGTTACTAAATGGCAAATCAGCTATTTCAAGAAGCCCGTAGATTTGTTAATGAAGCTATTAAAGCTGATTCTACTCATAAAGCAGAAGCAATTGCCAAAGCGCAAAATGCTTTATCCTCTGCATATGCGAATACTACAGTTGCAGAGCAGCATCAGCTCCATCACATGCAAGCAGAATTGGATTCTTTAACTTAGAAATAGAATCAAAAGCAATCAAGACTTTAGCTTTAATATCCCCTAAAAAACGAAAAATCCCTCTATTCATTTGGAGGGATTTTTCGTCTTCCTATATACACAATAAAGTGAATTTTTTAGTACAGCATAAAATGTATTATAAGTCAATTATATAAGTTACTCTCTTATTATTTTTACATTCTTGATTTTTGATAAATCTTCAATTCCAGATAATGCGAGAGAAATTTCTGTTTCTTGTATTAAACGTTCCATTACTTTTTCCACACCAATTTGCCCATGTACAGCTAATCCCCAAATATATGGTCTCCCAACTAAGATTGCATTTGCTCCTAATGCTAAAGCTTTGACAACATCAATTCCTCGACGAATTCCACTGTCAAATAGGATTGGAATCTTACCTTGAACAACTTCAACAATTTCAGGTAAAGCATCAATTGAAGCAATAACACCATCTAATTGACGTCCACCATGATTAGAAACAATGATTCCATCAATATCATATTCTAGAGCTAACTTTGCATCTTCAGTATGTAAAATCCCTTTTAACAAAATAGGAAGTTTTGTACGCTTTTTAATTTTTTTTATGTCTTTCCAGGAGAATGTAGGATGTTGAATACTTTCTAAAATTCCATTTATAATAGATTCTTCATCATGGTTTATTAATGAATTCATAAAAACAGGATCGTTAATAAAATTAGCTTTCCCTAAGCCTAGTGATAAAGGGGAATATTGATTCTTAATATCTATCTCCCTCCAACCATGCATTACTGTATCTACAGTGATTACTAATGCTTCATAACCATTTTTTTCTGCTCGTTCAATCATACTAAATGCGATATCTGGATTACTAGACCAATAGAGTTGAAACCATTTTGAACTAGTAGGAGAGGATTTAGCGATATCTTCCAAAGAATAGCTAGATACTGTACTAACAATCATTGGTATACCCATAGAAGAAACAGCTTTTGCTGTAGCAATCTCACCTTCATTATGTGCAAGAATATGCATTCCTATTGGTGCTAGAAAAAAGGGAGTAGGATAATCTTTTCCGAAAATACTTATGTTCAAATTTACTTTTGATACATCATTAAGTATTCTAGGCGTGATTGCCCACTTTGAAAATGCTTTTTGATTTCGATCAGCTGTTTCACCTCTTCCAGCATTTGGAAAAATGTAATCAAACCTTTCAATTAATATTGCTTTTGCAGCTTCTGCTTCCCATTCTTCGTATGATAATGGATAATGGTTTTCTTTACTAATTTGTTTAATTAGTTTATTCCTGTTTTGAATGAACATTATTAAATCTCCCTTTTATAAGAATACACAAAAGATCTATATCACTGACTAATATGTTTGTATAATAAATGTTCAAGTATTCTTGGTAGCTTTTCAAAAGCAAATGGTATATGAAGACGTTCTGTTTTTTTGTGCGCATCCTTTCCATATGGACCAACATTAAGAACTGGTGCATCGAATTCTGACATTTCTTCGAAAGGTATAGTATATAAACTAGGACCACCAGGTAAATTTGTATTGTATTTATGCATTTCTGATATTTCAGCTTGCAAACTAGCATAACTCAAGTCTGAAATACCATTAAAATACTCAACTGGTTGAAGATCATAAGAAAATTGATCTTTTGTGTATTCAATAATAGTCTTCGATAATTCTTGAATAATAGAATGATTGTTAGAACTAATTGCCGGATAATATGGTGGAGAGTAAAATAACACAATCATTGGTCCCAACTCACTACAAATCATCGAAATTTGATCTACTATTTCAATTGTTTGCTCTCTATTATCATTTATTGTTGAGTCATAAATAATAGATTTTTCAAGATTAGAAATATGTTCCTCGCTAGTTTTCCTACATGCATAATGTCTTAATTCCTCATATAAAAGGACACGAACTTTTGTAGACTCACTAGACGTTACATGAAAAGATTGATATCTCTCTTTAATGAACTTTTCTATCTTTAACGCTGCTAATTCAGCAATTTCTTTCATCTGATTCATTACATCTGATGCATTTCTTTGCATCAAAAGTACATTATACAAACTTACTGATCTATGAGGTATTTTTGTAGAGTAATCTTTTTTTAAGTCACGCTGTAATAATAATGTTGGAGGTGGACTCATTACTCCATTAACAGATTCACATAGATTCATATTCCATTCAATTTCTTGAGAAAGAACAGAGGACATCCATCCTGCATTTATACCTGATAATGGTTCGCCTACATGAGTTTCTTTTCCAAAACAAAGGGCAGCTGGCATTATTTTTCCTATTGAACCAGTATAAAAGTAAAAATTTTCGTCTTGAGGTACTTGAGAAAACATAGGCTCTGAATTTAAAAATAATGTATAGGTCAGCTGATGTTCTTTAGAAATGTCTAAAAGCTTAGGAATCACTTCGCGCATACCTGCAGAATTTACTTCCTCATCCGGAACAGTTACTAATAGTAAATTAATTTTCCATTCTTCACTCGCTGCTTTTTCAAGAAGAGACATATGCTGTACAAGCCCACATTTCATATCCATTGTGCCACGCCCAAAAAGCCATTCATTACTTTTTAAGTCTTCTCTAGCTTCAAGAGAAAGTTCATCGATTCTTTCATGAAGTGCTTTCGTTAATTCAATGGGCTGAAAGGCAAGATGATTTAAATCACCATAATCGTCTACATCCACAACATCGAAATGGCTAATCATAATTACTGTTTTAACAGCCTCTACATGTTTATAGAGGGCTGTTAATACAAATCTTTCATCTGTTGTTGGATGATTTTTAAGATGAGATGTATTTTCCTTAAAATATGGAATCTCTTTTAGTATTTGTTCAACTTTGAATGGAAATTGTTTTTCTGCATCCGATAAAGTGACACTTGGAATAGATACAAGTTTATTCAAAGTGGACAACAATTGCTCTGGTGATTGCATAAATAATGTATTTTTCATACATGAGACTCCCTTCCGTTATGACTTAATAGGAACTTTTCTATCCGATTAAGACCTTCTTCTAATAGTTCTATAGAATAAGCATAAGAAATTCTGATATAGCCTTCTCCATAACTTGTAAAAGAACTACCTGGGACAACGGCAACACCACCATTAAGAAGTAACTGGGTTGCAAAGGTGTGTGAATCCCGATAAAAAGATGGAATCTTCGGAAAAATATAAAAGCTACCACTAGGTTTTTCAGTATCCAAGCCTATTTGATTTAATCGTTGATACACATAATCTCGTCTTTTTACGTATTCTTCATTCATTATGAATGGATCATTACGTCCATACTTTAAAGCTTGTATGGCTGCATATTGACTTGTAATAGGAGCACAAACAACATTATATAAATGAACTTTTAACATTTGTGTAATGAGGAACGCAGGAGCGAGTATATAACCAATTCTCCAACCTGTCATAGAGTGAGATTTAGCTAAACCGTTTATTATAATTGTACGATCTCGTATCTCATCCATTGATGCAAAGGAAATATGTTTCTCTTCGTAAATTATTTCACTATATATTTCATCGGAGATAATGTATAAATCTTGATTTTCAAGCCAAACTGTCAAAGATTGCATATCTTCTCTACTTAGAGTAACTCCTGTAGGATTAGAGGGATAGTTAAATAGTATTGCTTTTGTTTTAGGTGAAACTACTTTTTGTAAATGAGCTATTGTTGGTTTAAAAGCACTTAATGAAGTATCTACTATAATAGGTTTGGCTCCACATAATTCAATGAGTGGAATATAACCTGGATATGCTGGGGCAAATACGACTACTTCATCACCTTCTTCAAGGATTGTACGAAATACTGTGTCAAGTGCTTCACTTGCACCAACTGTAATAAGAATTTCATCTTCTGCTCGATAGGAGAAGTTATATTGGTCCTCATAAAAAGATTGTACTTCCCGACGAAGAGAAAAAAGGCCAGCATTATGTGAATAGCTTGTCTGATCGGCATGAAGTGAAGAAATAGCGGCTTCTTTAATATGATTTGGTGTCGGAAAATCTGGCTGTCCGATTGTTAGATTGATAGCATCAGGAAAGTTCACGAGTTGATTAGAAAATTCTCTAATTCCTGGGATTTTTATTTTCATTACACGTGAGTTTAATGTTCTTGTCATATGTACGTACTCCTTTCATCGAAAATATGACGTTATTGTAAGAAGTTTGGTAACCATGTAGATAGTGCTGGAATAAATGTGATAATCAATAATGTAATAAGCATAGATAGTAAGAATGGTAATATACCAACTACAATTCTTTCTATACGAACACCACTAACACTAGAAGCAACAAATAAATTTACACCAAGTGGTGGAGTAATAAAACCTATTGCCAAATTCGCAACTAAAATAACACCGAAATGAATTGGATCTACCCCAACAGCAGTTACAATAGGTAGAAGAATAGGTGTTAATACAACTAAAGCAGATATTGTATCTATAAACATTCCAACAACTAATAAAAAAATGTTAATGACAATCAAAATCACAATCGGATTACTTGATAAATCCGTTATGAAACTAGCAATACTGTTAGGAATTTGTTCAAGTGTCATAATATAAGCAAAAGAGATAGACAATCCGACGATTATCATTGTTGTTGCATTAATGACAGTAGCTTCTCGAATACATTCATAAATATCTTTTATCGTCATTTCTTTATGTACAAATATTCCGATAATTGTTCCGTAAACGACAGCAACAACAGCTGCTTCTGTTGGTGAAAAAATGCCACCATAAATCCCTCCTAAAATGATGACTGGGATCATTAAAGCCCATTTTGCATCCCATAATGCCTTTAATACTTCTTTGAAGGAATAATTAACAGTTGTCTCAGGTTTGTAATTTTTTTTCTTAGAAATGATAAAAGAAACAGCCATTAGCCCAATTCCGATAAGTATTCCTGGAAGTATTCCTGCTAAGAACATGCCGCCAACAGAGACACCACCGATAACGCCATACATAACAAACGGAATACTCGGTGGAATAATTACACCAATCGAACCAGCGGCGGCAGTAATTGCAGCTGCAAATCCTTCATCATATTTCTTTTCTTTCATAGAAGGAATCATAAACGATCCAATAGCTGCAACGGTTGCTGGTCCTGAACCTGAAATAGCTGCGAAGAACATACAAGTTACTACAGTTACCATGGCAAGTCCCCCAACCATCCATCCAACAAGCATAGTTGCTAAGGTTAAGAGGCGTTTTGAAACTCCTCCTTTTCCCATTAAGATACCAGCTAGCATAAAAAATGGAATAGCTAATAAAGGGAAGGAATCAAGTGCTGTAAATGCTTTTTGTGTCATTATTGTTAATGGTAATGTCGTAGTAAAATAAATAGTTAATAGTGCAGAAGCACCTAAGGCAATTGCAATTGGCACACCAATTAATAGAAAAACAAAAAGTGATATAAAAAGTACGGCAACTGTCAAATCAAGTTCCCTCCTTCTTTTGAATTAGACGGTAACTTTCTCCAAATTATCCATAACTGTTGAATTAATCGAAGCGCCATTCCTAGACCACCCAAAGGAATTGCTAAAAATGGAATCCACATAGGAAGCTGCATAGCAGGAGTGAGTTGTCCATTTTTCAAACTGCTAAGAACTAGCTGCGTTCCAATCACAGCCAAGAATAATGCTAATAAAAACCAAACAATAATCGATAATGTTTCAAAAATTTTTCTACCTAACAATGAAAACAAGTTTACAAATGCTTCTATACGAATATGCTCTCTGAGTCGAACTGCATAACTAGCTCCGATCCAAACTTGCCAAATATGAATATAACGTGATAATTCTTCTGTCCAGCTAGGTGCTTCATTGAAAATATACCGACCTACAACTTGGATAAATATTAAAATAACCATCATTATCATTGTGAATACTAAGAAGATTTCTTCAATATACTTATCTTTCATTTTCATAGAATGTTCCTTTCTGAATTTTAATTGGTAGAGCAACTGAAGAGGTAATATTTTGTAGAAGAAAGCCTATTAACTAATATAGGCTTTCTTAAATTAATTATTTGTTCGCTTCAAGAGCTTTTGTTACAATGTCTTTTCCAATTTCTGAAGTATATTTATCATAGATAGCTTTTGAAGCTTCTCTGAAAGCATCTTTTTGATTATCTGTTAATTCATTAACTTTCATACCGTTTTCCTTTAGTTTATCTAGAAATTCAACATCTTGTTTTTGAGCAATTTCACGTTGTTCAGTTTGATAATCTTTTGATGCATCCATAACAATTTTTTGTAAATCTTCAGGTAACTTATTGTAAAAGTCATTATTCATTAATAGAATGGTAGCAGCGTACACATGTCCACTTAGAGTCAGATAATCTTGAACTTCATAGAATTTGTTTAAATAATATAATGAGATAGGACACTCCATTGCGTCATATGTTTTTTGTTGTAATGCTGTATATAATTCACCAAATGAGAATGGTGAGGCATTCGCCCCAAAAGATTTAAAAGTATCCGTATGTACAGGGTTTTCAAGTGTACGGAACTTCGATCCAGCTAGATCTGAAGGACTTTCAATCGGCCCTTTATTATTCGACATATGACGAAATCCATTTTCTGCGAACGCAAGTCCTTTTAAGTCGTTATTTTCAAGATCTTTTAATAAAAGCTGTCCTACTTCTCCATCTAGAGTTTTGTATGCTGCTTCATTTGAGTTAAATAGAAACGGAAGGTCAAAAACCATAAATTTTTTGTTGAAGGATGCGAGTGGAGCAACTGCTGGAATAGTCATTTCGATATTACCAAGCTGAACAGCTTCAATAGCTTCACGGTCAGAAGGATATAGAGAACCGTTTGCATAGATTTGGACTTCAATACGTCCATTAGAGCGCTCTTCCACATTTTTCTTAAATGATAGTGCAGCAACATGAGTCGATTGTTCTTCAGGAACTAGATGAGCTATGCGAATGACATACTTTTCGTTGCCTTTATTTTCTCCATTTTTCGTTTCTCCACTCGAATTTGTACTAGAAGGTCTTCCACATGCACTTACAAGTAATACAACAATTAACACTAGTAAACCTAAAAGCTTTTTCATAAATAATCCTCCTATTTTAAGTATGTTTGAATACGCTTGCCAATTTCATGAATGTGATATTCCATATTTTGTTTAGCACATGAAATATTTATATTTTTTAAAGCATTGACAATTAATTTATGTTCTTCTACAGCATCATAAGCGCTAATTGGGAGTGTATGAGATAACAAAAGGAACGCTCTATTTACGCCATTATTTAAATCTTTAATTAATTCAACAAATTTTTTATTTTTATTTTTGCTAGCAAGAAGTAAATGAAATTTAAGATCTAAATCAATAAATGTTTGATAGTTTATGTCTTTAATAGTTTGTTCTTGCTGTTCAATACACTCTTCTAATTCGAGAATAAATGGCTCATCGATATATGGTTCGATCATTTCAAGATTATGAATCTCCATTATTCTCCTTACTTCTAACAATTCCAATGCTTCTTCTAAAGTGAAAGAGGCAACAATTGCTGGTCTTCCTTTTTTCATATAAATTAATCCTTCGTTTGCTAGTCGCTGAAACGCTTCTCGTAAAGGTGTTCGACTTATACCCAAATGTTTAGCAATCTTTTCTTCTGGTAAAGCGTCACCAGGATGTAAGTCGCCAGATATTATAGACAGTTTAATAATGCTATATGCTTGTTCTCCTAGCGATTTTTCTTTTTCAATCTTTTTCATTATATTCCTCCGATATACAAAATTGTATACTGTATACAGAAATGATAATATTTGGTATATTAAAAGTAAATAGTTTTTTGAAAAATAAAATAATTATAAGATAGAGGTGTTTAACTTGTATCAAAGACTTGTTGAAATCCTTGGTCATGAAAAAGTGAGTAAGAATGAAACACAACTATATCAACATAGTAAGGATGAATCCTATCATCCAGCAGTGGAACCAGATTTAGTAGTTTTTCCTTCTAGTAGAGATGAAATTATAAAGATCGTTTGTTTGGCAAACGAGAAAGGAATACCAATAGTTCCATATGGAGCGGGTTCAGGACTTGAAGGACAAGCTATCCCAATAAAAAAAGGTATTAGCATTAATTTTCAAAATATGGATCAAATCATTTCTTTTCAGCCTGATGACTTATTAGTTACAGTACAGCCTGGAATTACTAGATTACAACTGAACCACATGTTGAATAGACATGGACTCTTTTTTCCAATCGATCCAGGTGCAGATGCTACAATTGGAGGAATGGTAGCTACAAATGCAAGTGGAACTGCTGCAGTAAGGTATGGAACAATGAGAGATCAAGTCTTAAATTTAGAGATTGTTTTACCAAATGGAAAAGTTATAAAAACGGGTTCCAAGGCGAAGAAATCATCCTCTGGATATCACCTAAATGGTTTATTTGTTGGTTCAGAAGGAACTTTGGGTATTTTTACAGAAATCACTTTGAAACTGCATGGAATTCCAGAAGCTATTTTAGCTGCTCGATGTTCTTTTCCGAATATTTCCTCGTGCATTCAAGCTGCTCAGTCGATATTAAAAGCAGGAATTCCTATTGCTCGTATGGAACTGGTTGATCATATCAGTATGAAAAAAGTTAACGAGTACAGTGGAACGGATTATCCTATTTCGTCTTCCTTGTTTTTTGAATTTCACGGAAATGAAAGTGGAATTGTAGAGGATTCTGCTTTAGTCAAAATGATTACTGAAGAATTTGGTAGTAAAGACTGGATTTGCGAGACTGATTCTAAGGAAAGAACTCTTCTATGGAAAGCACGTCATGATTTAGCGTATGCTTTTAGACATCAAAATGCTCAATTTAAGGTAGGAGGCACCGATGTTTGTGTTCCAATTTCGAAATTAGCTGAAATTGTCGTTTTTGCAAGGACAATCATTGATGAAGCTGGATTAGAGGGAGGAGTACTTGGACATATAGGTGATGGAAATTTTCATACGATAATAGTGTACGATCCAAATGATTTAGCACAAATTAAAAAGATGGAAGAGATTGATGAAATGATTGTCAATTTGGCCCTTTCATACGGAGGTACATGTACAGGTGAGCACGGGGTAGGTTTGGGTAAAAAGAAGTTTCAAAAACAAGAACACGGTAATGCACTTGAACTTATGATTGACATAAAGCAATTAATTGATTCTAATAATATCATGAATCCGGGGAAAATCTTACCTACATAAAGCTATTAATAAATTACAAAATGAGAATAAGCTTAGAAGTAAAATTTCCCCTTAAAATAGAAAGTGTAAAAAGATAAACCTAGATAAAACTTTATATTTAGAAAAGTGGTTGCCTTACAATTGCAATACTAAAAATAACTTCTTACAAGTGCTTCTCATAGCTCCACTTTTCTTTTTTTTTGATAGAGTTAGCACAATGTTCTAATCCTTTCGGAAAAACCCGAAAACATTAGTTGTTTCAACTATATTAGTGAAAGCTTTTGGATCGACTTCTTTAATTACTCTCTCTAAATCATATAATTCATAACGAGTGATAACCATCATAAGCATATCCTTCTCTTCGTTCGTAAAGGCTCCTTTTGCGGGAATCATTGTAATTCCTCGAACCATTTTTGAATGAATAGCTACTTTCATTTCTTCTGCTTTTTTCGTCACAATGAACACAGTTAATTTTTCATGACGTGTATGAATAGCATCGATTACTCGCGTTGTTACGTATAACGCTACAAGAGTGTATAATGCCTTCTCGGCTCCATATAAAACACCAGCCGTTACAATGATCATTCCGTTAATGAGAAATAAGTAAGAACCTATTGGCTTATCCTTCATTCTAGAAAGCACCATCGCAATAATGTCCATTCCACCTGTTGATGCACCATACTTCAATGTAATTCCTACTCCTGCAGCACCAATAACCCCACCAAAAACAGCATTCAAAATAATATCTTCTGAATATTGATGAATTGGGATAAGTTCAAGAAATAATGACATTAGCAAAACGCTTAAAAAGCTGTAAAAAGTAAAGGATTTCCCTACCTTTTTCCAAGCTAAAATCGTTACTGGTACATTTAATGCAAAAAGCAATATCCCTGTAGAAAGCGTAAACGGTGTAAAGCTTTCCACAATCTTTGAAACTAATTGAGCGACTCCAGCAAAGCCACTCGCATAAACATTAGCCGGTATTAAAAACCAATTTAGAGCAATGGCATTTAACAGTGCCCCAATAGCGACTATAATTAATTTTTTTGCCTCTCTTTGATACAAAACAGTTCCTCCATTTTAATATGTATTAATAAGTAAAACATACGCACCTTCTTATGTAATAAGTTGAAGTACTAACAATTTTCAAGATGTTTTTGCTTTCTTATCTGTTTTAAATAAATACATTCATTTTCTTCTTATTATTTTTCATGTTACAGCATTAAATGTAAACAACATTCTTTCATAATATTTTTACCAATGATAAACTAAATACAGAACTTATTTATAATATTACATGATATAAGTACATTTCAAAAAAAACTATTTTTAAGAAGGTGAAATTGTGAAAATACATATTTTAGCTGATAGTGCTAGTGATTTACCTTTATCTTTTATAACAGAAAATCACGCAACATTCATTCCATTAAATGTACATCTTGAAGGTAAAGATTATGAAGATGGAATAACAATACAAAGTAAACGTGTTTACGATGCAATGAAAAATGGAGCTGCTCCAAAAACTTCGCAAGCATCCCCTGAATTTTTCCAAAAAACGTTCATTGAACTAGCTAAAACTAAACAACCTGCTGTTTATATCGCCTTTTCCTCTGAACTCTCAGGAACCTATCAAACCGCTGTTATGATTAAAGAACAAGTCCAAGAGGAATATCCAGATCTTGATTTAGAAATTATCGATACGAAATGTGCTTCGTTAGGCTGTGGCTTAGTTGTAAAAAGAGCCATTGAATTAGCAAACTCAGGTGCTTCTAAAGAAACAATTGTTGAACAAGCAAAATTCTATTCACAACATATGGAGCATCTATTTACAGTAGATAATCTAGAATATCTAGCAAGAGGTGGACGTATTTCAAAGACTTCAGCATTTGTGGGTGGACTTTTAAATATAAGACCACTTCTTCATGTAGACGATGGCAAATTGATACCTTTAGAAAAAATCCGTGGTAAAAAGAAATTGATTAAGCGCACATTAGAAATCATGAAAGAACGTGGTGTACAGCTAGATAAACAAACCATTGGAATTAGTCACGGTGACGATTTACAATCAGCTATGGAATGGAAAAGTGAAATAGAAAAAGCATTTGGCACAACTTCTTTTGATATTGAATTAATTGGCTCTACGGTAGGATCTCATGCAGGACCAGGAACAATCGCCATTTTCTTCTTAAATCGTTTGCCAGAACAAGCTTAATATACATACTTCCTTTCAAAATGATAAACACTATGAAGGATAATCATTTGAAAGGAGTAAATATATTGGCTAATACGAAAGATAATAACAAAAAAGCAAAAGACCATAATGCTCGAAATGCAGCTAGAAATGAACAAGTAGATCAAAATTTCAAAGCAGGTAAACATCAATATTCTAAATCAACAGATCATTTATAAAATAACATAATGTAGAGGCTATCTGAAAAATGATTTATTATCACTTTTCAGTGGCCCCTACGTTTTTTGAATCCGTTTATTCTTATTCCACATAAAATATAAAAGTCATTACTTAATCTACAACCATATATTGATTGACAGGTCGACCTATACCACCATATTCCATGACGATTTTTACTTTATGTTGCTTTTCTAAGTAGTCCAAATATCTTCTTGCTGTAACACGTGCTAAACCAACACCTTTAGAAACTTCTTCAGCTGATACTGGCTCGGTTTGTAAGCTAATAAAAGTAACCACTTTTTCAAGTGTTGTAGGATTCAACCCTTTCGGTAATTCTAAAGCTACTTGATTATCCTGATTTACACGTGGATGATGTAAAATATGATCTAACTCTTCTTGTGTCAGTTCATCCTTATTCAGCAATTGTTGTTTATACGTATAAAAGCTATTAAGTGCTTGTTTCACTCTTTCTAATGTAAATGGCTTCATAATATAATCAAATACACCAAAATGGAGAACTCGCTGAACGGTTTTCATATCATTTGCCGCTGTAACGGCAATGATGTCTACTTTGTTTTGATCTTGTCTAATCTTTTCTATTGTTAGCAAACCGTCCTGTTCAGGCATAAAAATATCCATGAAAACCAGATCCGGTTTTAGTTCCCCAATTTGTTTTATTCCTTCTACGCCATTACTAGCAAATCCAATTACTTCAAAGCCCTTTACTTGATTTATAAATTGACGGTTTACCTCTCTAACCATCGGATCATCATCTACTAGTAGCACTGAAATCATTTCCACATTCATCACCCCTACATGTCAAAAGTAATGAGAAAGCTCGTTCCTTCATTTGGAATGCTGTCTACCTCGATTGTTCCCTTGCCTTTTTTTACAATCTCGTTGATTAAATATAGTCCTATTCCTCTTTCGATTCCTCCTTTAGTTGAAAAACCTTGCTTAAATATTTGTTGAACTGTTTGTTCATCCATTCCGATTCCATTATCCTCTACTAACAAAGAAAGTAATGCTTCATCCTGATCAATGCTAATAAATACTTTTTTATCTTCAATTGTAGTTGTTTGAAAAGCATCAAATGCATTGTTTATTAGATTTCCAATGATAATAACAAAATCATGCTGATCTAGATTCTTTGGAAAACTTGTTAATTGACTATGCCTATCTATTTCGACCTTAATGCCTAATTCTTTTCCGTGTCCGATTTTACTTAAAAGCAATCCCGACAGATTATCATCTTTTATTTTTTCGTTTAAAAATTTCGTTAATTCCTCTTGTTCTTCTTTAACCTGAAAAATATATTCCAAGGCATGATCATAATTTCCTAATTGTAAAAGTCCAGCAATTGTATGTAGCTTATTTTTATGCTCATGATTTTGTATTCGTAACGCTTGTACAAAAGCCTTAACTCCCGTTAATTCCTCAGCAAGCTTTTTCACTTCTGTTCGATCTTGGAATACTGCAACTGCCCCAACCGTTCTATTATTGACTTCGATAGGGATACGGTTACTAAGAATATTATGATTATTAATTTGAAGTTCTTTATTATAAATAGGATAATTATAATCTAGTATTTCTGGTAAACGTGAATCAGGTAGAATCTCGTAAATAGACATACCAATTAAATCTCCCTTTTGATTTACACCTAGTATTTTTTTTGCTTTATTATTAAAGATTGTTACTTTTAAATGATTGTCAATTGCAATAATCCCTTCATGCATTGCGTTAAATGTTTCGTTTCTTTCAACATATATTTTGGCAATTTCATGAGGCTCAAGTCCAAACATTTGCCTTTTCATATGTCGAGCTAGACTCCAGGCTCCCCAACCACCAAAAATTAAAGAAAACATAGTAGTAATCAGAATTTCTTTTTTGATACTCATGATTATCTCCCATATCGTTGGTAATAAATACCCGCAAACAACAACACCAATCTGTTTATGTTGTTCATCAATTATTGGAACGAAAGCTCGCACTACCGTACCAACTTCCCCTTTTGCTTTTGATGTATAAGTATGCTCAACAAAAGCAGCACTTTCATCCGCTGTTTTTGATTTTGTTCCGATCATTTTTTTCACTGGATGTGAGAGACGGATTCGATCCATATTTAAGACTACAATGTAATCTGCTTTGTTAATGACTCGAATTTTTTCAACTATTGGATTAATGTTATTTTCGCCAACTGAGCCTTCTTTCAAATACTTCTGTACTTCAGGTAATTCAGAAACAGTTCGAGCCATCAACATGGCTTGAGTACTCAGCTCTTTTTCCTTTATATCAAGTACATTTCCTAAAACAAATATACCTGCAACTAAAAATGAAAAAGCAATGACGAAGAAAGTAAGGGCCATTATCTTCCAGTTAATCGAAATTCTTCTCATGCTCATTAATCCTCTCTTATCATGAAGTAGACGTTTTCATTCATTGTAACACTTAAAAACATGATAGAATATTAAGAAGATTAACATTATACGGAGTGAATGAATATTGAAATACTTTATGGCAACATCCTTCTTCGTCATACTCATACTTCTTGTATATATTGGTTATAAACAAGACATCGTAAAAAAGACAGACATTCCTGTTGATTATGAACAGGCAGGATTACATGAACAAATTGTCATCCGTTTCAGCCATGTAGTCGCTGAGAATACACCAAAAGGTTTAGCCGTAAGTAAATTTGCTGAACTAGTTGAGAAAAAAACGAATGGCAAAATAAAGGTCGAAATTTATCCAAATAGTATGCTTTATTCTGATAGCGAAGAAATGAATGCACTGCAACATGGAGACATTCAAATGATTGCCCCTTCTATCTCTAACGTAACAGAAATGATTCCTGAATGGCAGGTACTTGACCTTCCTTACCTCTTTAATAGCTATGACGACATTCATAAATTTTTCACTGGAGATGTCAGCAAGAAACTATTAGATATGTTGGAAAATGAGAATATAAAGGGTTTAGCACTCTGGAGTAACGGGTTTAAGCATATGACATCTAACAATAGACCGCTTATTAAACCAGAAGACTTTAAAAATGTACATATAAGAACAATGTCTAGCCAAATGCTTCAAGAACAATATCAATTATTACAGGCGAAACCTGTTGATGTTTCTTTTGACCAAGTATATTCATCCTTAGAAAAGCATCAAATCGAAGCAGGAGAAAATACGAGTTCAAATATATATTCAAAAGGCTTCTATAAAGTACAACAATATATGACCTTAAGCTATCATGGATTTTTAGGATATGCCGTCATGATGAATGAAGACTTTTGGAACAGTCTTTCAAAAGAGCTTCAAAATCAACTAATAGAGACACTCAATGAAACAACTTTATGGAATTTAAAAGTATCTGAACAAATGAATAAAGATAGTTTAGAAAAAATTCTACAAAATTCCGATATCAATATAATTACACTAACCGACAAGCAAAAAGAAGCTTGGACCAAAAAATGGTCTCCGTTGTATAGTCATTATCAAACTGAGATCAACTCACACTTAATTAAAGATATCCAAAAAGAATTGAAATAGGAGATACATCATGGAGAGCCACTTCGTATGGCAATGCCGTTATGACCTATACCATGTAAAATCCCCATTCAGTATACACAAGCTTATTAGAAGGTTGCGTTTTGACATTCTAATAGGCTTGTCTTATGTCCTCAAAGACGTTTGGCGCTTAAAATAGACAACAAAACATTCTTCAAAACTATATCGTTTCTAACCAGTACTTTTTTCCATCAAAAAGGCTGCTCTGATAACTATAATCAAAGCAGCTTTATACTATTTCTCTTTCATATTATTGACGAACAACAATTACGTCACAATTAGCGTGACGAACAATGTATTCAGAAACACTTCCTAATACAAAACGTTCTGCTGCATTCAATCCTTGTGCTCCACAAACAATCAAATCGATTTCATGTTTTTTAGCAATTGTTTTTACTAGTTTCACTTTAGGAGAGCCAAATTCTATTTCTGTTATAACTTGATCTAAGCCTGCATCAATGGCTTCTTGTTTATGTACATCTAAAAGTTTTTCTCCGTATTTCCTACAAGATTCCAATATTGATTTATGATATCCTTCCATTCCAGGAGATGTAACAGGGTCTACCACATTTGCAATAATCAATTTCGCATGATTTCTCAATGCAATATGAATCGCTTTTTGAAAAGCTTTATTAGATACATCTGAACCATCCACTGCAACAAGTATGTTCTTATACTGTTCACTCATAAACTTATCCTCCCATTCTATTAACTATCTAAATTTCCACTTTTTTAAATATTCATCTCTATTATACGATACTGTTGATTTTTTAATAGACAAAATAGACAGAAATCCGTGAGACTCCTATGGGAGAAGCAATAAAGACAATGCCCACAGTGTAAATGAGCAAGGATGCTAACAAACGCCCATGAAAAGCGAACGGATTGGAGTCAAATCAACAACGAACTATAACAAAACCAAATATTTAAAAATGTACTTACCTACTCTTAGATTATGAAACTTTCTATTCATGACCAAAAAGACCAAAAAGACCTTTATAACCATAATAACACAGAACTATTTTTTTCAGCTATTATATAACAATAATATGAAAGCGGTAACAGTCATAACGAAAAGAGGGGTTAACTTTGAAGATAAACTTCAAAAATCTTACAGTACAAGTTATTACAGGTATTCTTGTTGGTATTTTAGTAGGTGCTATCTTCCCAGAATTCGGTGCACAACTGAAAGTATTAGCCGATATCTTCATTAAGTTAATAAAAATGCTGATTGCTCCAATTATCTTCTTAACTGTAGTAATCGGAATTGGCAGTATGGGAAATCTAAAAAAGGTTGGAACTATCGGGGGAAAAGCATTAATATATTTTGAAATTATTTCTACTATTGCATTAGCAATTGGTATTATCGTAGTTAATATTATTCAACCAGGTAAAGGGTTAAACACAGACAATATTAGTGGAGGAGACATTTCTCAATATACTCAACAAGCTGCTGAAAGTGAGCATGGATTTGTAAACTTTATTATGAGCATTATTCCAGAGAATGTAATTGGTGCTCTTGCTAGCGGACAATTACTCCCAGTTCTCTTCTCTGCTGTTTTATTCGGTCTTGCAGCTGCTTCTATTGGTGAAAAAGCAAAACCGGTTATTACATTCTTTGAAAATGTATCAGAAATATTCTTTAAAATAGTCAATATGGTTATGAAGCTGTCACCACTTGCTGCTTTTGGCGCAATGGCATATACAATTGGAAACTTCGGAATTGAATCTCTTATTAACCTTGGTAAGCTTATGGGATCCGTCTATTTAACAATGTTCCTATTCATTTTTATCGTTTTAGGTAGTATTGCAAAATTCTTCGGTTTTAACATTTTTAAATTCATTGCTTATATTAAAGAAGAAATCCTATTAGTTCTTGGAACATCTTCTTCTGAATCTGCTTTACCAGGTATTATGAAACGTTTAGAAAACTTTGGATGCTCAAAGCAAGTTGTTGGATTAGTTGTCCCAACTGGCTACTCATTTAATCTTGATGGCACCTCCATTTACTTATCTATGGCTGCTATATTTATTGCACAAGCATATGGTGTTGACCTAACTATTTGGCAAGAAATCTATTTATTAGGGGTTTTAATGCTAACATCTAAAGGGGCCGCAGGTGTTACTGGATCTGGGTTTATTACATTAGCTGCTACGTTAGCAGCCTTCCCTATGATTCCTGTAGAAGGTATTGCTCTTTTATTAGGTGTTGACCGATTCATGTCAGAAGCTCGCGCAATTACTAATTTAATTGGTAACAGTGTAGCAACAGTAGTTGTATCAAAAATGGAAAACGAATTTAATCCAAATCCACAACCTACTGTTGATCAACCAAAGAATGAAACGGAAATAATAAATACACCTTCAACTGAAGCCAGATCTTCTTAATATATAAAAAGGAGCTGTCTGAAAAGTAATTTCTGATCACTTTTCAGACAGCCCCTACGCTTTATATGGCGTTTTTTTAAAAATTGTTAGTGTATTTTATATTTCTTTAACAAAGCTGATGTTATACGTTTTACATAGCGACCGACATCATTTTAAATTTTTTACAAACAATAGAAAGATCGTTCTAATCATAAAAGATCTCTTAAATTATTTTAAGTCTTTGTTGTACTATAACTTATGAATTTCTATTAGAACGTTTCATTACGAGAAAGATGAACAATGCAAATACAACCCATACAGCAATAATGGCAGAAATATATCCAATTTTAATACCTGTTTTGTCTGCGAGAGCATAAATCTCTGCTTTTTCTCGATCGATTACGATTTCATATTTTCTATCATCCTCACGTACTAAATCTCCTGCTAATAAACCTCGTAATTCTTTATTGTTCTCTATTAGCTCGCTACTTAAAGTAACGTTTTGAGTTTTTGATGTATTATTTATTACAACTACTATCACTTCATTTTTGTACATTCTTTTATAAACAGCTAAACCATCTTCTTGAAATAGAAGTTCGAAAGTGCCTCTAGTTAAAGCAGGTAATTGTTGTCTGAGCTCACCTAATTTAGTCATATAATCTATTAATTCTTTATCTGCCTTAAATCCCATTAATCTATTATTATCAGGAACGTCACCACCATCAAGTGCAATTTCTGAACCATAAAATATAAAGGGAATTCCCGGTGTGGTATATGAATAAGTAAGAGCTAATTTCCATCTTGTACCTGGATTTTGTTTATGATCAACTATATCTCTTGTAAATCTAGGTAACAATTGGTCATCTAGTACAGTTGCATTTTGATTTGAATCTTCATAGATTTCTATACTTTCTTCAGTAGTTTTTAAAGCTGCATTCATATTCACATCTACCTTGCTAAATGCATCTCGTTGAAAAGAAATTAATGGTGAATTCACCATGCCATCAAATCCAAACTTCTGATAAGTAGCAGTTTGATTTAATTGCTTAGAAGATGTATTTCCCACGATAAAGAAATCAGTCTTCACAGCCTTAATTTCTTTTGAAAATTCCATCCAAAATTCTTGTGGAACATCCATAACATTGTTTATATAATATCCATCGATGTTGGTTTCGTTAATCCACCATTTAGCAACATCCACTACATACTTTTGTACTTCAGGATTAGAATAATTTAGCTTTGTATTTTCCATTAGCCAATTCTTCTTCGTAGCATCTTTTGTCCAAGCATGCTTTGCGCTAACTGAATCAGCCACAAACTCTATCATTATCTTTAAATCACGTTTATGTGCTTCCTTCACAAGCTTTTTAAATGTATTTAAACTGCCAAAATGCTCTTCCGTTTTATAATAATCTATTACTTTTTGACCTTGATAGCTATTTTCTTCATTATCAAAAATAGATGACAAAGAAATCGTCGTAAAACCTAATTCCTTTAAATAATCAAGTTTATCAATAATACCTTGGAAGTCGCCACCGTTATATGCATATAAATCTTGAGTATTTACTTTATTGTCATTTTTAGAATCACCATTAAAAAAACGATCCACTAATATGGAATAAACTGTTTCATCCTGCCATAATCTTTCTTCTTTTTCCAGTGCTTGAACTGGTAAGCAATAGAAAAGAAGAAATGGAACAAGTAACACATATAACACCTTTTTGTTCAACTTCCGCTCCCCCTGTTCATTATCTACTACGCTTTTAAGATTATCTCTTTAAAGTGGGTATCGTCAAACAATAAAATAGTTAAATATGGGTTTTTATAATAATTTTGTCATTATTTCATTAAATTGACTCTTTTATATATTAAATCGTAATTGATCGGAAGGTGCAGAACTACTGACCGTTCCACGTAAAGCAAGCATCCTGTAGCGGGGAAAACTTACGAAATAAAAAAATCTTGTTGTAAAATGATTCGTTGAATAAAAACTAGAGTCGAAATGAAATAACTCTATACCCAAAAGAAAAACTACTTCTTTTGTTTTACGTCTAGACATATCCCAAATCATTTTGATTGCATATTATTACTAATTTTTTTATTAAAAAACTCATTGCATCTCTTCCTTAATCATAATAATATGAGTAAATGTGGATTCATCCACACACTAATAAAACATACATTTTCAACCTATCCAATAACCATATTCATCAAATTTATTCTTTCCTATTCATCAAGACAGTACATTTTCAAGGAGAAATATATGACCATTAATAATCATAAAAACTTATCTTTATTCTCATTGACTTGGCCATTATTTATCGAATTCTTCCTTTATATGCTTATGGGGAATGCCGACACGTTAATGCTTAGTTTATACTCTGATAACTCAGTTGCTGCTGTTGGAGTATCAAACCAAATTTTATCACTCGTTATAGTCATGTTTGGTTTTATTGCAGCTGGTACAGCAATCCTAGTCGCTCAAAATTTAGGAGCAAAAAATCCATTGGCTGCTGCAC
The DNA here is from genome assembly GCF_000321185.1 of Bacillus sp. AP8. Taxonomy (NCBI): domain Bacteria; kingdom Bacillati; phylum Bacillota; class Bacilli; order Caryophanales; family Bacillaceae; genus Bacillus; species Bacillus sp. AP8. The sequence goes on along the minus strand of NZ_CAPG01000008.1, from coordinate 8,419 downwards.
AAATATCTGTTATTTCCTTAGTAACCAATTTATTATTTGGATTAGTATTGAGTATCTCTGTCTTCTTAGCTAGCCGTAATCTCTTGCAACTAATGGATTTACCTCCGGAATTAATGGGCGAGGCCGACTCTTACTTAAGTATTGTTGGTGGATTTTCTTTCATGCAGGCAATCATTATGACTGCTGGGGCTATTATTCGAAGCTACGGCTTTACTCGTGATTCTATGTTTGTCACAATTGGAATGAATATATTAAATATTATAGGAAACTATTTATTTATTTTTGGACCATTTGGATTCCCTGTTCTAGGAGTAGAAGGTGTTGCCATTTCAACTAGCTTCAGTAGATTCATAGGTTTTGTCGTTATTATGATTCTATTAGTAAAACGCATCCCTCAAAAACTAGAATTTTTCAAAGTGTTTAAAATGCCATTTGTTCATTTAAAAAACCTATTAGAAATCGGTATACCAGCAGCTGGTGAACAGCTTTCTTATAATGGTTCTCAAATGGTTATTACATTTTTCATTACATCACTTGGTACAGAAGCTTTAACTACAAGAGTATATACGACAAATTTAATGATGTTTATCTACCTATTTGCTATAGCACTAGCTCAGGGAACCCAAATCTTAATTGGCCATCAAATAGGAGCAAGACAGTATAACGAAGCCTATAGTCGTTGTTTAAAAAGTCTACGACTGTCTATTCTAATATCCTTTCTTTGTGCGCTCGTCTTTGCCATCTTCTCAAAGCCTTTGCTTTCAATCTTTACAGACAATCCAAGCATCTTGCTTATCGGAAGCCTCTTAATGTGGATGACGATTATATTAGAGCCTGGCAGAGCCTTTAATATTGTTATCATTAATTCATTACGTGCTACTGGCGATGTACGATTCCCGGTAATCGTTGGCATTCTATCGATGTGGGGTGTTTCTGTAACGCTGTCATACTTCCTTGGTATTTATCTTGGTTGGGGATTATTCGGAATATGGATAGCCTTCATAGCCGATGAATGGCTACGTGGAATTCTGATGCTTCATAGATGGAAATCTAAAAAATGGATGAAAAAGAGCTTTATTCATCCGAAGCAAGAACCATTGTCAGAACAAAATATTGAACAGGTGAGTTAATATGAAAGGAGCCTCGCAAAAATGATTAAAATCACTTTTGCGAGGCTCCTAAGCTTTATATGGCGTACTTTTTTGAAAGGCTTTGTTCTAAAAGATTGTTGCTCTAATACATTTTGTTCTTATTAAACTAGGCAGGTTAGCGGAAGAAAGCTTACTTTTTGATTTACAAAATGTTACAATTAAATTAATTCTAATAGCTTGTTTATCAGGTAATGAAGACGATAAGGAGTGATTCATATATTAAAGTTTATTGACGATTTAGCAGGAGGATTTTATGACTTTCTGAAATTTATTATTACAAGTCTTTGTTACTTTTTTATAGGAATGTTAATTGTTGGTCTTCCACTTTATCTCATCGTCTTAGCATTTGAATACTTTGGATAGCCTAATTAATATTTTTCCTATACGCCCTCTTTAAGAAGCTATAACTATGCTTCTTTTTCTTTATTCAACAAAAGGGGCAGCATTCCTGTAATGAATAATGAACTGATTATTATGCTGATATCAAGGTCTGGAACAGCTCTTTTTTGTTATGCAACTATCGGTGCAGGTTAATTGAAGAAGGAGTTTTAAAGAATTAATGCTCCAACCAGCATCAATCATGTTTCTATAAGTAGAGGGAGAACAGTTTAGTTTACGGGCTTTAAATCTCACAGATGCTTTCGTTCTACCTCGGCTACCTCTAGTATTCTAGAGTCAAAAGAAAAAGGTCAATCAATATTTCTTCATGACTAATGTGTACTGTCCTTGTTCGTTCTTTAGCTATTGATAATGGACAAATTTTTTTATTGTAATTTGATTATACCTTCTAGAATCACTATACAATTTTATGGACTTAAGTTTTTAAAGGTACCTCTTCTTTTAATTTTTTTATTGAATGTGCTGCAGTAAAAGATTTAAAGATAAAAATCGCCATTACTGGAATTGGTATAACAACAACTAAAAATAGAAATTTAAGCGGTATTAATTTAGCTAATATTCCCGCAAGCGCATATCCAAATGGCATTAAGACATTATTTATAGCAAAGAAAGCACTAATTTCTCTACCTCTATGTTCTGGAGTTGTTTGTTGTTGCAGATGTGTTTCTAAATATACATTAAGAATGCCACTTGCTAATCCAGCTAAACCTAATAAGGTAATAGCTATATAAATATTTTCAGTAAAACCAAGAGGTCCTACAAGTAAGGCTAATGATAAAGTTAAACAAACGCTTAAAGGTTTGATATTCTGAACTTTCAATATAAATACAACCAGAATAGCGCCTAAGAAAGATCCAACGGCCCAAAATGTTTGTAACATTCCACTTACCCATTCGTTATTTTTCAATAAAAATGTACTCCAAATAGCTAAATAAATTGAGAACCCACTAAATAATAATTGTTGAATAGATGTGCCATATAATAATGTGCGTAGCGGTTTATTATTTTTAATTCTACTAAAACCAGAAAATAAGTTAGTTGCACTAAAATTAATATTTTTATCTTTATTTTCATAATCATTTAAGAAAAACTTTAAAAATGCTGAGATTGCAAATAAAATTCCACAAGTTATCCATACACCACTAATTTCTATAGAATATACTAGAAATCCAGCGATAGCTGGGGATATTAAGTGAGAAATTTGACTTAGTGATTCTTGAAATCCTAGTGCTCGGTTTAATTGTTCTTCTTTTATTGTTTGTTGTATAAGTGATCTTGCGGCAGCATCAGTTGAACCTAATCCAGCAGAAATAATTATACGACTTAATAAAACAATTAATCCTGATTGAAAATTTGCAAATTCTGAAAAAAACACTAAAACAATGAACATAAAACATAATGAGCTATCTACAATAGCTAATAATCTCCCCCTATGAAAACGATCTGATAACCATCCAGATATAGGCGAGAGAAATAAAGTAATGGCTGCCCCAATAGCAATTATAGTACTTCCAGTTAATAAATTTTCTCCCTCACTTAATGTCCACCAAATAAGAGAATAGAAAAATAGATTAGAACTAAATTGAGATAATAAAGTGCTAGACCACAATTTGAAAAAATCACCTTTTACTAACCAACTATATTTCAATGATTTCTCCTTTCTAATACATCAAAGCCGGGATATCCCCGGCTTTGATGTATTATTTAGTCTTCAAATTAAAGGCCGTTACTAACTGGTGTTAGACCATAAATAGTTTTTAATAGATCTGATGTTTCGTGAGTTGTTTTTGAATGATTTAGAGTCTCTTTATGTAGATGAAGTGCTGCCTCTACTAACTCTCTGGCAGGATTAGATACAGCTTTATATATACCACGTATATCATTATTATTTAAGCTTTCAAGACAATGTTTCTCAGCTTGAACAAATTGAAGGTGATCAATTACTTGAATACAATGCTCTATTCCTCTAACACGTGTTCTGAACATATCATCAAGGTGTTGATAATTATAGAATAGTTCTTCGTCAACTTCTTCAATTTTGGATGCTGCATTATACATTTCAAACTCTACTTTCAACATTTCTTCCAAGTCTTCTTTAGCATCGAATAAATATTGAAATGCTTTATTGATGGCTTTCTTTCCTTCAGAAATTTCAGCAAGCCAATAGTGTTGCCCTGCCTTATCAAATTGTGCGGTTCCTAGTAGATTTTTGCTAATGTTTCTTGAGTTAGTACTGCTAGCTCCTCTGCTCTAGCTTTTTGTATAGGTCCTGGAGGCCATTTACAAATATTGAATGCAATACCCATTATTGAATCAGCTCCTAATCTAATTAATAACTAACACAATAATAAAATACCATTTTTTAACAAATGTTATCAATAGGTTTTTAAATTTCAGTAAAATAGATACTGTTTTTAAGAATTTAATACCGAATATTTAGGTAGAAAGTATTAATTATCATAATAAAGTCTTTACATTAACAAATTTAATAAGTAGGTATTTAAATAGGATTCCCTTTTGTAGTATACATATGTATGGTCGTTTCCGTGACCTTATTTCCGTTCCCGATAGGTTTTAAGGCTAATATTGAAAATGTTATTCTTTCAATAAATATTATACCTCTTAAATCATTTATTTATAATATTAGTCAAATAGGTATCGCTTATGATGGCGATGTTCCATTTATGATTGGACAAATTGTGAGAAATGTAGGCAGCAATATTTTATTATTAATGCCATTAGGTTTTTTAGCACCAATATTATGGAAACAAATAAGGATTTTAAAAGTATTAACAAACTAAGTTTGTGAAAATATGTACTTAAACTATCTGGGGCGTTGATCCAATAAGGATTGACGCTTTTTTTATAAAGTGCTTATTGGACTATCGGGTCAGGTTAGTTTCATTAGAAATATAAACATTGGTACTAAAACAATTATTAAATCTGGCACTATTAAATTGTTTAAATTATCTATAAAATGTAAATATATTTAAATTAAATTAATACGAGGTAGGATGACTATGTATATACCTAAACATTTTGAAATCAACGATAGCAATATTATTTATGACTTTATTGAAAGGTATGGCTTCGCAACTTTGTTCTCTCAGCATAATGGAGAACCGTACGCTACGCACCTTCCATTATTATTAAGTAAAGATAAAAGCACTTTATATGGACATTTCGCACGTCCGAACAAACAGTGGGAAGATGCAGAAAACCAACAGGTTCTGGTAGTTTTCCAAGGTCCGCATTGCTATATTTCACCTTCTTGGTACGAAACAACTAAAGCAGTACCTACTTGGAATTATGTAGCCATACATTTATATGGAAAGATGGAGATTCTTGAAGATGACAAAGTGATATTCGATTCTTTAAATGAATCAGTTAACAAATATGAAAGTCCTGAAAGTCCATACAGTTTGAATGAAGTAGAACCCCGTTTTATTGAGGGAATGAGTAAAGGTATTGTAGCGTTCAAAATCAAAATCACAAAAGTTGAAGCGAAAGCTAAATTAAGTCAAAACCACCCTATGGAACGACAAAAGTTAATTATCGAGCAGTTAGAAAGAACTTCTAATCAAGATAATATCGAGATAGCATCTCTTATGAGAAAAAATCTTCAAAAATAATAGTCTACAACACTGTCTTATTGAGCTAATGGGTGCTAGAGCTGAAGATCAAGGCTACTAATAGACAGTCTTATTTTTGTTATCGCGCTAACGGGGCAGAATAGTTGAATAAGAAAAATGGTAAAAAATGTAATTTAGGGGTGGGAGAAACTCAACTTCTCTAGTATCTTAGAAGCTAAATGTATGTACCCGAATTTGAACTACAAAAGAACAAGTACATAAGCTAGTGTTGTTACACATAAAAAGGAGCTGTCATAGTTACAGCTCCTACGTAAAACATTATGGTAAAGTCACTTTAAAACCTTCATACATAATCGGCATCGGGAATTCTACTGTAGCAATCTTCAACTCTTCTTTCTTATCTACTTTAAATTCTTGCATATACAAATTGCCTTTAATACGTGTTGCATAAGGTTTTGTATCGATAGTTAAGTCGTTACCTTTCTTATCTTCTAACCAAATTCGATTCCCATTAAAGTTCCTATCAAATACAAACGCGCTTTTTACTTCAAAATACATAATTACTTTATCTTGTTCTCGCTCTATATCCGTAACTATAATTTTACCAATATCACCTTGATCTAATGTAATCGGCAGCTTTTCTTCATCTAAAGATGCGGTCACTTTTTGGTTTATCGTTTCAGATTCTAAAGGTATCATATAAGGAATAACGGTCACTTCTTTTATTCCTTTTTGTAATGGTGAATACGTGAATTGATAATTCATATGCTGTGTTCCGTCAATTTCTTCTCCAGAGCCACTACCAGATTGAATTGTTAAAGCCTCCCCATTTTCATCAATAATATTAAAATGTAACTCATCTCTGTCGGAAGATTCAATTATATCAACTGATAGATCTGTCCCCAAAGATCCAAATTTTAAAGAATTTATCGTTACTTTTTTCCCGTTTATAATTTTTGTTTCATCAGGTTTAACAACCTTTAAACCATTTACCTGACTGACTGGAAATTCAAACTCCCATTTTCCAGATATTAAACCGACGCTATCAAAAGAAACACTCATTGTGAAATTCTTTGGTAACTCCTCAACTGGATTTATATCCATAACACCAGCATAATGTTGAGGGTTGATGAAATTACCTGAATATCCAGCACTAAAGTTAATTTCTTTGCCATTAATACGAATTGTAGGCTTTTCTAATTCACCTAGAGCTAATAAAGATTTATGTGAATAACTTAAGCTCAATCGAGTTCCATCATAAAAAACTTCATTAATTGTTAAGGTAATACCATTATCTTTTTGAGTTTGATTAACCGTTTCAAACAAACCGGTTTTTCCTGCAATTTCTAAACCTTCATCACCTACATCTCCGAACAGAAAACCAATAACAGGTATTTGAGATACGACATTAGCCATAACTGGAGACACATAAGCCGAACCTATCAATACGCCAAACCCTATCGTAGCAGCCATAGCAACATATCTTACAATTTTTCTTTTTGACTTTTTAGGTGTGATGTTATTCTCATTAATCGTATTTTTAATAATATCATCTAGCTTATGTACAGGGACATTTATTGAATCAATTTCTGTTTTGATGTTATTATAACCTTCTTTCATTTGCATAATCCTCCTTCATTTTATCACGTAAGATTGAAATGGCTCGGTGAATATTTGTTTTAACAGCACCTTCGGGACATTCAAGAATGGAGGATATTTGTTTGATTGTATAATCTTTATAAAAGCGTAATATAATTACGGTTTTATATTTAACGTCCAATTCTTTTATATACCTCAATAGCTCTGATTCTTCCACTAATTGTGAAACAAAGCTATCAACAGTACCATTATTAGTTAATTTTCTTTCCAGTGCATTATTTTCAAAAGGAATCACTCGTTTGTTCTTATTTAAATGTTCATATGCCGTATTAATTAGAATTCGAGTAATCCACGTAGAAAAATATTTTTCTTCTTTTAAATCTTTAATCGAGACATATGCTTTATAAACAGTTTCCTGAAAGATTTCTAAAGCATTTTCTTCGTTCTTAACATATACATAAGCAATTTTATAAAGACGTACTTTTTCTTTATCCATCAATTCTTGAAAAGCTTCGTTAGAACCAGTTTTAGCACTTCGAACTAGTTTTTTTGTATTCAGCTCGAATCCCTCCTTTCATATAAACGTTAGATGAACAACCTATGTAAAACGTTTCAATTTTTTATATTTATTTTCAAATAATAATATCTTATATCTAAATAGAAAGGGATTTAAAGAGACAATTCTTAATAATAAGTAGTAGTAAATAGTTAAAGGGTATCATTCCTATATCGAATAAAACTACTTTGTTTATAAACAGTTTTTATTTGTGAATAAATGTACTTAAACAAACTGGGGCATTACTTCAATAAAAGGAGCTGTGATCAGCTTCTTTTTGTTATGCGACTAACGGGGCAGGTTAGTTAAATAACTTTATTTGATAATTGTGTTAAAATTAGGAAAAGAGAGTTAGGGTGGAATAAATGGGGGTTAAAAAAATATTTTTGATTTTTTGTTTGGTATTGATAGTGATGATACCATTATTTTCTGTGTTTTTTAGGGACGGTCTGATTTTGGATATGGTAGGTATTCATCTTGATCATTTTTTAACTAAAGAAATAATAGTAGAAGAAAAATATAGCCAAGTTGATACTAATCAGAATGGTGTGGCTGATCCATTAGATATAGTAGAAGCTGCAAGGAAAGAAGTAGAAAATCGAACACAATACAAGAGTGCTTATTATGAAGGTGGCTATCCACCGGCTAGTGAGGGTGTTTGTACAGATGTTATTTGGCGAGGACTAGCTGGAGCTGGTATTGATTTAAAAGATTTAATGGATAAAGATATTGATGAACATACATCATTATATCCAAGGGTAGAGGGAAATCCTGATTCTCATATTGATTTTAGACGGGTTCCAAATCAGTATGTCTTTTTTCAACGTTTCACTGAATCTCTGACGACTGAATTAATTCCAAATGATCCAGAGAATTTAGCGGAGTGGCAACCGGGTGATATTGTTGTCTTTTTGGAGGGCACAGACCACGTAGGTATCATTTCTGATAAACGCACAAAAGATGGAATACCGTATTTAATTCATAACACTCCTCCCTTTGCATCGGAGATTAAATTAACTTCTTATAAACAACCTATTGCGGGTCATTATAGATGGAAATACTGATTTTTAAAAAAATATTAATTTTATATAAACTATCTTATTCCGTTAACAGGGCTTTAC